>CALLVC010000564.1 GCA_938010785.1 uncultured Saprospiraceae bacterium | reverse complement strand
TAAAACCAAAAATCCTGACCGCCCATTGATTAATTTGTTGTTAAAAACACCGCTTTATAGAAAAGTGTACTTGGCGCATATGCGGACGATATTGGACGACCATTTCACCAATGGCAAATACAAACAAAGAGCCAAGACGCTTCAAAGTATGATTGACTTGGAAGTACAAAAAGACCCTAATAAATTATACCCTTACGAAGGCTTCAAAACAAACTTTGAGTCCACTACCCTAGCTAAAACTTCTAAAATTATTGGCATCGCAGAGTTAATGGACAACAGAGTGAATTACCTCAATCAACATCCTGTTTTCCAAAAAGCCCCACCGTCTATTACAGAAGTCGAACATAAATATGACGACGAAGGTATTTTTATTACGGCAAAAATCACAGGCAACGATGATAAGGACGGCAAACGCCAACCTGCTTATCTTGTCTATAAAAATGCTGAAAATGGCGCATGGCGAAAAATGGAAATGTTCGACGACGGCAGTCATAAAGACTACTCCCAAGATGACATGATTTATGCAGCGACGATTGAAAAAGCGGCTGGCACTAAATATTATATTATCGCCGAAGGAGAACGAACGGCTGCACTTTCGCCTGAACGGGCTTCTTTTGAGTTTCACGAGGTGAGGTAGGGTTCAGTGGGCAGTGTTACAGTGGGCAGTGCGCAGTATTACAGTGGGCAGTGGGCAGTGGGCAGTTGGGAAAATAGGAATTATTTTGCTGCCCTATTCCATCTTTCTAAAGAATATACTACATTTGCAGACCGAACGGAAAAAGCTTTCGTTTTCTTACCATAAAATTTCTTTGAGACTGTAGCTCAGTTGGTTTAGAGCATTACCTTGACAGGGTAGGGGTCGGGGGTTCGAATCCCTCCAGTCTCACTTTTTTTCTTGCCTTTATAGATTCCTTTTTCTTGCGTGATATTTAAAAGTTTCCCCTTCACTATCCTTTACGATTTTTCGTGTCTTTTTTTGTTATTTCTGATATTTTGACCTATTAAAAATCGGAAAGATATAAGTTGGAAGTTGAAAACTTCCAACATCGACATTTGATAAACTTAGAATATCTGCTTATCAATCCCCAACACCTTCCGTATCTGCGCCTTCGTCTCACTCGGAAAATCTGACCCCAACACCCACTTACAATAATCTGCTGTTTGCGAAACCAGTTTATCTTTATGTTTTCCAAATCGCCAATAGACCTGCCCCTCTTTTTCGTAGAGTTTCCCCGCAAAATCGACTCGTTTAACCTCCCCCGAACAATAGGCTTCTATCTCGGCAGCATCAGAGGGAAGTAATGGGTTTTGTTCTAGTTGTTTGTTAAATATTTTGATGGTGGCGTAGATGTCAATCAAAGCATCGTGTGCACCCTCTAGTTCTTCGCCAGTGTATCTTTCGTAGGTTTGACCAAGCGTATGTCCGTTGACTTTGCGCTCGATTTTTAGGACATCTATAAAATTGGTCCCTTCATCTGGAAAGGCTATCCCTACCCTACTGAATTCCTCAATCAACATCGGTACATCAAAGTTATCAGAATTATAGCCCGCTAAATCACATCCACTTAACCATGCAGCAAAACTCTTGGCGATTTGGCTAAACTTTGGTTTGTCTTTTACTTCTTCATCGGAAATACCGTGAACTGTCGTCGCTCCTACTGGTATTGGGATGGTCGGGTTGATTAAGACATTTTTGATTTCTTCGGTACCGTCAGGTAAGACTTTGATAGCACCGATTTGTACAATTCGGTCTTTGGTGATGCTGACACCTGTGGTTTCTAAGTCGAAGAATATAATGGGTTTCGGTTGGTACATTTATATTAATTTTATGGGAGCGAAGGTACGGAATTTTTGGATTATGCGGGTTTAGTATACACCTACCCCTTCCGTTCAAAAGTAAACCATTTATACAAAACAGGCACTACGTTATTTGGGCAGAAAAATTACTAAATCGCTTTAATTTGAACCACTCAGAAAAGGATTTTTTTGTTGAATTGACTCAACAAGAAGCCTTTACTAAGGATTTGAAAGCTTGTATAGAGGTAGCAATCCATGTTTGGAAAATATAAGAGTAAAGCTAATAATTACGCTTTAACTGGCTTAGGAACGATGAAAAAATAAACTTACAATTTATGCTGCTTCTGAGCCTCCCACCCGCAAGCGGTTCACCCGTATGGGTTCATCCTTATTTTTCTCCTTAAAAACAGTCCCATACGGGCAAGCTATTATATCAGCATAACTCCTGTTTTTAAGTAAAAAACTAAGAACAAAATAAGCTACCCTATTTAATTATTCAAGCTTTGGAAAACATTTCTTCGTTAGATTTAATGCGATGGAAAAAAGAAAAATCTGCTGATAATCAATTAGTCAAAAGAGCTGCATCCTTTAATTCTAAAACGCAGTTTTTTAACTTTTGAGATAGCTAGGCTAGAGGGTGGAAAAAGGGACGATTAAAATTTAACTTTTTAAATTTCTCCCGATGACTATCGTGGATAATACCCCTAATCCAGACCTCCAGTATCAAAACCGCCATCTAGCCTGCACCTTTACTTCCGACCGAGTGCGTCCATCAATTCGATTATTCCCTGCACTAAAAGCTTCTTGATTATTCCAAAAGGTCTGCGCGTATCTAGCTTCCAACGTTAAATGTCTTTTAGCTCTGTATTTTAGATTAGCATAAAATCGAGTGCCTTTATTATAATAGGCTGGAACAGAAAATTGGTAAGTGACATCATTTTCATAAGCGTAGATACGAGCATCATAGTTATCTACATCAAAAATGGCAAAGCGAGTAGTCAAGGACAAAGGAATGTTGACTGGTTTATAAATAATGTCTTGATAAGCCATAAAGCCATGGCTTTTAACCTCCGATTGAGGTCTGAAAGCACCATCATAAAATATTTGCCCATCAGGGTTAGTGGCTGTTTCAATATCAAAAATAGACCATTCAACCCGACTTCTTAAGGACAATCGTTTAGTGACTTGTTTATTTAATTGGAATCGAAAGTTAGATCTATTTCTAAATAGTAATTCATCAAAATTAGTATAATCAAGTCGATAACTTTGTTGCTTGCTTTCATATCTAAAATGTACGTAAGCCTCCATGTCTCGTTGTTTGTAGTAGGTCACTCTGGCAAAATATTCTTTTCCACGAGAAGGTGCATCCGCTCGAAATCGTAGCCAAGGGTGCTTCCAAGTATCTGCATAAAAGGCAAACCGCCATTCTCTGGTTGGGTTGAAAGCTAGTCCTAGGTACAAACCATTTTCGTTAGTAGCACCAATAATTTCTGAGAAAGTTTGTCCAAATAAGCTATGAAAATCTCTGGGCATAAATCGACTATGGACAGAAAAGGCAATTTTTGAACTAAGAGTAGCGGTGATACCATTGACAGATGCAAATTGGTGATTATTACTCCAAGCTGTTTCTCCAAAAATGATGAAGTTTTTATAAAAATAGGAATAGTCAACACTGGCATTCAACAACTGTTCCCCTTTGAAAAAATAATTATTATACGGTCTATCGGTTTTGCCAATAGCTTGGTCAAATTGGGTATACAATACATTCGCTGCGACATTTCCTTTGGCTATTTTATATTTTAGACTGGTACCGATGGATAATTGTTGGAGGGTATTTTCTGCTTCAATTTCTTTTTCGGTTCTATGTAAGCCGGATAATTGAAGAGAATTTAAATTTTGGACCTCTAAATCTACATCAGAGGTGTCTGATTGAATGACATTTCCATCTCTTTTTCTCAGGGAAACAAAATTAGTCCAAATCAATCTTTTATTAAACTTTAAACTAGCACCGGCACCTCTTAGATAATTTTGCTCATTGACCGAGGTAAATCGATTTAGTGGCGCACCAGACCGCCTTATAGCAGTAACAAAAGCACTTTTGCCAGGAGCAAAACCAGTATTAAGAATTAGCCCCTGTCCAAACTTTGCTCTAAAATCTCCCAAAACTATTCTTTCAATTGTTTTATTAACTTTTTTATACATAAAATGAGCAGACATAAAGTCGAAGCCTTGTTTATTGCTATTTCTAAAAAAGTCTTCTCCGGGGTCCTTTTCTAAAGTAATACCGAAACTGATACGATTTTCGTAGGCCTGAGCAAATCGAAGGTAGTATCTATTGATATCACCTTGATAAGCTGGTGGGGTTTCGTCGTCTCTAGCTCGAAAACCTTGTGGCACTTCTATATTTCGGCTCCATCTGAGGTAAAGGTTCTTTTTACTTTTTGCCAATATAGCAGCAAACGTCTCATTCAAATCATCCAAACTACGATTGACGGCCACGAAAGGCAAAATCCGATAAATGGTAGGTAAATCAAAATTGGGAACCGCTTGAAGTTCATAAATAGCCAATAAATCACCTTTATCAGCTATATAATTTAGCAAGCTATTGATTTGAAGGTCAGAAAGAAGCCCAAGGTTTTCTAATTCATATTCATCTGCCCGATTGAGATTAAGTGGTTTTTGTAAAAAGGTATTAAGTGTCTCGTATAAAGTGTTAAAATCAAAATCTACTTCTTCGCCTATATTTTCTATATAACTTTCGATTTGAAACGCTAAATCTTCAGGTAGGCCAACAGAATCCAATTGAGCAGTCAATCGAGTAGTAATAATCAAGCAAATACCTATGAAAAGGTAATGTCCATTTTTTTGTAAAAACATCTATTTAAAACCTTTAATCGCTATGAATGGAAGAAAACGTGCAATTTCAGTAAAAAAAAGGACAGTTTTTTGCAAAAAAAAGCCTTTGACAGTATTTGTTATAAAAACAGTAGGTTAAATCTTTGGGTAATTTAAATTTTGTTTGAAAAGGTAAAAAAGAATAATGTTCTGAATTTGAAATAGGAAATTAGCTAGCAATTTTTGGAGGCTAAAAGATAGAGAAATATATTTTGAAAAAACAGATAGGTGGTCTAAATTTGCTGTATAATTAACAAGTTCTTTTAAATATTTTTTTGATAATCAAGCCGCTAAAAATTCCTAAATCTTTAGTAATCAGAAAGAAATTATTGGTGATTTCAACCTATAAAAAGGAAGTAATCCATATCTAAACCAAATGATTAGAAATCACCAATTTGTTAGTAAGGTTAAACAACTTTTCTAGTAAGCTTTATTCTTTACCTAGATATACCTAGAACTCATTGGTAATCAAGTTAGGAATACAGTTTATTTTATAACATTTACAAACAAAATCAATTCTGATGAAAAAAATCGAAGCAGTTGTTAGATTATCAAAATTTGATGCCATTCGAGATGCCTTAGCAGATATAGGTGTTCGATTCTTTACCATGAGTGATGTTAAAGGATTTGGTCTTCAAAAAGAACAACGGGTTTACCGTGGTAGTGTATATGACGCAGATTACATTGCACGTCTTCAACTAGACATTGTCGCTAACGACAGCAAAGTAGATGAAATCGTAGAAACTATTGTGAAAGCAGGAAGAACAGGAAAAACAGGTGATGGTAAAATCATCGTTTATGATGTTGCTTCAATTACAAGAGTTAGAACAGGTGAAACTGGAGCTGACGCCTTGTAAAATTTTATTTTTTTAGTATTTCCCAGCCCAACCAAGTATTATTTAAGGGATTTTAGAAAAGTGTTCTGGATAAATTAGAAAGTTTTTTGGAAATTATGGCTTATTAGTATCTCATTGCTCTTCGACTCTGTTCAGGATGAATCATTAATAATCTATAGTATAACCTTCATTTATTCTTTTCCCTTCTCAATTTTCCTTTAAAAATCTACCAAATTAGTATTAAAAATAGGGGAAGCCCTTTCTATTTTCTGGATAAATGTACCTGAGAATAGCCTAGGAACTGTTGTTTACATTCATTACGAGTGGTAATGAGCGCTTACCCTAATTGTCTAATTAATTAACTTTAAACGAAAGATGACTGAAGGATTATTTACCGCAAATAACACGTGGATGCTGGTTTCTACCGCCCTCGTGTTCATCATGCACCTCGGATTCGCAACCTTAGAATCTGGATTCGTGCAAAAGAAAAACGTCGTAAACATTCTATTTAAAAACTGTATGATTGTAGCAATAGGTTTATTGTCTTACTATGCAGTTGGATTTAACCTTATGTACCCAGGAGGAGACCCAGGAGGTTTCTTCGGTTTTGCAGGCTTTGGCTTGACGAACCCAGAAGGTGCGGCAGGATTAATTGAATACGCAGATGGTGGCTACACTTATTGGACAGATTTTATCTTCCAAGCGATGTTTGCAGCGACTTGTTGTACGATTGTGTCAGGAGCGGTAGCTGAAAGAATTAAATTAGGACCATTCCTAATTTTCTGTATATTATTTGTAACCATTTCTTACCCAATCACAGGGATGTGGCAATGGGGTGGAGGCTGGTTAGCAGAGCGTGGATTCCACGATTTTGCAGGCTCTACTTTAGTACACTCAGTAGGTGGCTGGGGTGCATTGGCAGGTGCCATGTTATTGGGCCCAAGAGCTGGAAAATACACAGCTAACGGCATCAAACCAATTACAGGACACTCTATGCCATTGGCAGCAATCGGTGTTTTCTTATTATGGTTTGGCTGGTTTGGATTCAACGGTGGTTCTGTTTTATCCGCAGACCCAGGAGGAGTATCTCTAGTATTTGTTACTACTTCATTGGCAGCAGCAGCAGGTGCAATTGGTGCATTCATCGTATCATTCATCATGTTTAAGAACTACGATTTACCAATGGTCTTAAACGGTATCTTAGGTGGATTAGTAGGTATTACGGCTGGTGCAGACCAAATGTCTCCAGGAGAATCTATCATTATTGGCTTAATTGCAGGTGCGATTATTCCTTTATCCGTAGTTTTCTTCGATAAGCGTAAGATTGATGACCCAGTAGGTGCTACTTCTGTACACTTAGTATGTGGTATCTTCGGAACGTTAGCAGTGGGGCTTTTCGGTCAGAAAGCGGGTATGGACCAAGTAGTTACTCAGTTAATTGGAATCGCAGCAATCGGTGTATTCTCTTTCATTTTTGCTTTTGCTGTATTCTTTGTATTAAAAGCAACAGTGGGTATCAGAGTAGACGAAGAAGAAGAAGCAAGAGGATTGGATATTGGAGAACACGAAATGCAAGCTTACCAGATATAAATTTAGTGATGAGTTGTAAGTGGTGAGTGGTAAATCCTTTATACTTATTACTTACAACTCAAAATCAATAATAAAATTTTCAACATTTTAGAACAAGGACTTTTTAGCTAATTACAAAAAGGTAGTATCATAAGTTCTTTTTTGAAAAATAGCACCAAATAAAGTACTGATTTCTTTTTCTTGCACGATGCATTTCCCCCTTTGGAGGGGGTTAGGGGGAGGAAATCCACATTTATTCGGTTTTCAAATTTTAATTTTTACTTATGGGTCAGCCTCAATTCCTTTAGGTTTTTGTAAGCGCTTGAATGTTAAGTAGGTCAGACAACTGCAAACTGCCAATTGTCTACTGCCTACTGACCAGTCCTTCCCATGTCCAGAACAAAAGATTGTTCGCTTAAAAAGAGTCAAATTGCGATTTCAAGGATATTGCCTAACCACATTTATCCAGAATCGGTCAGGCAGACAGTTTTTTTGCATAATCGTTTTGTTTTAAGTCTGTCTGACTCTTTTTTTAGATAGACCTGAAATATCCTTTTATCGAAATTTTGAAAGACTCGACAAGGAAGAATTAATTGACCTTTAACTTAATTTAAAAACTAAAGCATGATGATAAAATGTCAACTTATTTTTCATCATCTTTAAATATAAAAAAATATTATGTCTAAATTTTTATTCAATACCCTAATTTTATCTTTATTATTTGTTTTTATCAATGTAAATACTTCATTCGCTCAAGAGGAGGAGGAAGAAACAGCAACATTTACTTTATCTGGTTCTGTAGATACTTACTTTAGAACTAATTTGAACGGACCAAATGATTTGGAGAGAGAAGACGCCGTTTTAGCACCAGCTACTTCATTTGCCAACCTACCTGGTTTTTCTTTAGGTATGGCTAACTTAATCGGAACCTACGAAGGAAAGAAAGCAGGAGTTGTCATGGATTTAGTATTTGGACCAAGAGGTAGTGATGCCGTTTTTGCATCTCCATTGTATTCAAATTCAGGGCAAATTGTCAATCAATTATATGCTTATTTCAACCCAAGCGATAATGTAACTATCACGATGGGTAACTTCAATACTTTCTTAGGATACGAGGTGATTTCTCCAACAGCTAACTTCAATTACTCAACTTCTTATATGTTCTCTTACGGACCATTCTCTCACACAGGATTGAAGATTGACTTTTCTTCTGACAGCGGATTTAGTGGTATGTTAGGAATTTTAAATCCAACAGATATTACAGAGTTTAACCCAACAGGTGATTACTTGGTTGGTGCCCAGATTGGCTATGGAGGTTTCTATTTAAATGGTTTATTTGGAGATGGCTATACGCAGGTGGATTTGACAGGAGGAATTGACGTTACCGAAAAGTTATATTTAGGTATCAATGCAACGATTGCAGATGCAGGAGATGATGTAGGATTTAGTGGAGTAGCATTGTACGCTCAATTGGCGACAAGCGATAACTTTAAAATTGGTGCACGTTACGAATTTTTCCAAGATGAAGATGTCGTTTTCGGAATTGGAGAAACAAATGCATCTGATTTCACCCTTTCCGCAAATTACACCATCGGTAATTTGACAATTATTCCAGAATTCAGATTAGATACGAACGATAATGATGTATTTACAGATAAAGACTTCAATCCAAGCAGCAGCTTAAGCTCTTTCGTTTTAGCATTTGCATACGGATTCTAAAAAAAATATAAGCCGAAGCGTGGTATTTTTAAAATATCACGCTTCTTTCTTTTAGGAAAAGTATAGTCCTTAGAAAATCCCCAAAATCAAGCGTAATTATTTGGTAATTGGTTGATTTTAGAGCGTCAGATAAAAAAGTAATAAATATCCGTGTTCCTTCACTAATCCGTGGATTACTACCATGGATTAGTGAAGGAACACAGATATTAGATTGATATTAAATTACAATAATATTTTTTGTAATATCAATTTTTTATCTGACTATCTAGTGTTGATTAATAATTAATCAACTTTTATGAAAGATTTAAATCTTAACCGCAGTTACAAGCAGTATCATCAACAAATAAAATTTTTGCAAAGGCAATTATTTTTAAAAAATCCCAGAACATTATCCTAAATGAATAAAAAATGATAAATTTGCGCATTTTACTACTTTTGTGCTAGAATAAGTTGATTATCAGCTTGATAAAAATAGAAAAAAAGTAGTTACCTAGCCAAATTTATTACCAACCAATTTAAAAAAATAGAGGTATTAAAGTTCATGCAAGACTTTAATCACTCACAACTTATGAACCTGTTTTAGGATTTGTTAAAACTTGGTTACTTATTTTAAATTTTAAGTATTTTACTTTTGAATTTAAGATTTTAAATTTAAGATTTTGACTTTCCCAAGTGGTTCTATTTATTCATAATATTTAAAACTTAATTTAACGATGGCTAAGATTAAATTAGAGTACATCTGGTTAGATGGCTACAAGCCGATGCAATCAATGAGAAGTAAAACGAAAATCGTTGATAGCGAAAAATTCACAGGAAAAGTAGAAGACTTAGATATGTGGTCTTTTGACGGTTCTTCTACTCAACAAGCAGAAGGAGGTTCTTCTGACTGTTTATTGAAGCCTGTTTTCATTTGTCCTGACCCAGACCGTAAGAACGCATACTTGGTAATGACAGAGGTATTAAACCCAGATGGTACGCCACACGAATCAAATGGTCGAGCGACCATTTCAGACAAAACAGATGATTTCTGGTTTGGATTCGAACAAGAATATGTATTACAAGACCCAGAAACTGGTAAGCCATTAGGTTTCCCAGCAGAAGGTTACCCAGCACCACAAGGACCATACTACTGTTCAGTAGGTGCGAAGAATGCTTTCGGTAGAGAAATCGTAGAAGAGCATTTAGATATCTGTTTAGATGCAGGATTAAATGTTGAAGGTATCAACGGTGAGGTAATGGCAGGACAATGGGAATTCCAAATTTTCGCAAAAGGTGCGCAAAGAGCAGGAGATGAAATTTGGGTTGCAAGATATTTATTGGATAGAACTGCTGAAAAGTATGGTGTAGTTGTAGATTACCACTGTAAGCCAGTCAAAGGAGATTGGAACGGTTCAGGTATGCACGCTAACTTCTCTAATACACAATTAAGAACTGCGAATTCAAAAGCAGTATTCGAAGCAGTATGTGATAAGTTTGCACCAAAAGAAAGAATTGAAGCATGTATCGCTGTTTACGGACATGATAATGAGCAAAGATTGACAGGTTTACACGAAACACAGTCAATTGATAAATTCTCTTACGGTGTATCTGACCGTGGTGCTTCTATCCGTATCCCAATTTATACAGTACAGCATGATTGGAGTGGATACTTAGAAGACCGTCGTCCAAACTCTGCTGCTGACCCTTATAAGGTAGCATCAGTAATTATCGAAACGGTAAATTCGTAAGTAGATAAATTAATAATTCTTAGCCGTTTTATATAGTGCTGCCTTGGGAAAGTGATAGCTTATCTTCCCCTGAAAATAATCTTTTATTCTTTTCTAAGGCAGTTATACTATTTTGGCTATACAAAAAAAGCGAAGTGATTAAGTTCACTTCGCTTTTTTATATGCTGATTATTTTAGGTGTTGCTTAAATCATACATCACAAATTTTACATCATAAATCTGTGTAATTTGAATAACTAAACCTATTTTAACAGATGTATGATGTATGAATTCTGATGCCTGCCTGCCTGCCGGACAGGCAGGTAAGATGTATGATTTGGAAATGTATCGAAAACGCTATATTTTCTATATCTCCTCCAAACTAGCCGCAGGCAACCATCCTTGGTCACCATTCGATAATTTCACTTTATACCAATCACTAATCTGGTCTAATAATTCTACCTTCAAGCCTTCATGAATTTCAAGCACATCTGTACTAATTTTATCAGGTCCATTTTTCAAAGCGACTTTGTTGGCTAAAACAATAGCTTGATTACTGTGATTTTCAAAGTTAGCTTGACTACTCGCCAAAAAATAGAGTAGAATACTTAACAAGCAAAGGACAATGCCTCCGATAAATCCTTGTTTTTTTCGGTCTCGGCTTTCGCCAAAAATCCATAAAATAAAGCCAGCGATACCCGCCCAAAGACTAAGTAAAGTCAATCCCCCCCAAATACCAGAACCAAACAATTTATGTAATCCCTGCCACCATTCGGTCACAAAGAATTGACCAATTTGGCCTATATCATCGACCTTTTTTGCATTGGCAATAGCTAAATTAAACTGGATGTCTTCGTCTCTCGGCGCATGCAAAGCTGCCCGTTCATAATTTAAAATCGCTTTACCTAATTGGTTGGTTTTAAAATAAGCATTCCCAAGATTATAGTAGATTTCCTCTGAAAAACTACCTGTTGCTAAGACTTGCTCATAGCTATCTATCGCCGCCACAAAATCCCCTTTTTGATAAGCCGCATTCGCTGCCTCAAATTGCGTTTGCGGATTCGCCATCACGGTAATCGCAAATAGTAAACAAAAAACAAGCAATCTATTTTTTAAAGTAAAAATCATTGTATAGTAGCTTTAAAAGTTGCTATGTAAACACATTATAAGGGCTTTCTCATAAAACTTCTAAACTAGACGTTCCTAACATTTTTTTCCGTATCGAACGGAAAAAATTGTACTATGATAGAGTAGCTGATTTTTAAGAGAAAACTCTTAACACATTATATCCTAACCACAAACTTATTGAATTTTAAACTAATGAAATGCAAATAGGCAGGAAGTTTTTATGGCATGATTTTACAACTCATTGAGACCATATGACAATTCATTTCAAAAACTCCTCAATAAGGAAAGAATTGCCTATTATTTCAAAACATTTGAGGTGCTAAATATCTTAGATGCTTTGTAGAAATTATTGAATGAAGTTTATCGATTTAATCAAACCCCGTACGGGCGTTTTTCCCGTAGAACTGAGCATTCGACCTATCAGTTCATGCCTTGTCTAGGAAAAAAATATTTCCTCAAAATGACCACTTTATTAATTTATTTTGCCTTATAGGAAAAGTTACTTTATTCCCAAGTAATCAATCAGCGTATTATAAAATTCCAATGAATGCGCTGGTCGAATTAATACTGGATAAAATTAAAAATCCGTTGGGAATTTAAATCTATTGGGAATGTTTGCCCAACGGATTTGTTTCCCAACGGATTTTATTATTTTCAATCTAATTGATGCTTAATTTTCAGCATCTATTAAATCGTCTTTTATGGATGAACATCCTTTACATTACTTTTAATCCATGCCAAACACTCCTTGAAATTATCAAAAATTTGCTCGTTTGGAATTAAATCTGGGATAATATCAATCCGCTCCATCATATATCTTGGTTGTTTGGGTAAATGAACTAATGCAATTTTAATACCACCCTTTACCATATCTACTAGTACATCTTCCATCGCATAAAGACCTGATTGGTCCATGTAGGATAATTTGTCCGTCCGAATGATAACGGTGGAAGCTGTATTAGGAATTTGTTGAGCTAATGCCTGAAATTCACTCGTAGACCCAAAGAATAAAGGACCATTAACATGCTTAATGAATACCTCCTCTTTTAAGTTTTCAGGAAACTCTAATTCATCTTCCCAAATAGGTTCTTCCTCTAAGGTAGTGATTTCAGATTGTTCTGCTGTTAAATCTCCAATCTTTTTCATAAACATTAAAGAGGCAAACACTAACCCAATTCCTACTGCATAAACCAAGTTCCAAACAGAAGATAATACCAATACAACCAACATAATCGCCACCTCTGGTCGAGGCATATAAGGTATCGCTTTTAAGCCTTTATAATCCATTACCCCGATTCCTACAGTAATCAAAATACCTGCTAATACCGCTGCGGGAATCCTTGAAGCAATGGGGCCTAATGCTAATAAAATAAACAACAACAATACGCCTGCAATCATACCAGATATCTTGGTTTTTCCCCCTGCGTTGATATTTACAACTGTTCTAATCGTTGCTCCTGCTCCTGGAATTCCACCAAAAAGTGCAGCAATTGAATTACCAATCCCCTGCCCTATCAATTCCTTGTTGGGTTGATGCTTCGTTTTAGTCATATTATCTGCTACCACTGACGTCAAAAGAGAATCAATCGCTCCCAATAATGCCAAAGTCAAAGCTGTAAAAATATAGGGGGAGACACTAACTAGACTAAACTCGGTAAAAACACCAAAATTAGGTACGGGAAAACCACTTGGAATTTCTTCAATAGGTCGATAATCCAAACCAAATCCTACGGCAATTCCCGACATGACTAGTAAGGCGACCAAAGTACTTGGCACCGCTGTTGTGATTCGTTTAAAGCCATATATAATAAAGATAGTTCCTAAGGCAAGTAGGAATTCCAACCAATTGATTTGAGTGATTGCCTTTGGTAGGACTTTGAGCGCTCCTATTACGCCTGACGCGTCTTTCCCCGCCAATGTTTGCGACTCTTTTAAGATTTGTGCAGGAGTGGTCATTTCTGCTCGCTTAATGGTTTCTTTAAAATCTTCTAAAACCAAAATACCTTCTCCAGCTTCATCCTTTAGTATATTATCTAAAATAATTTCCTCCGCTTGGGGCTTGTATTGTTCCACAAATACCATATCCTCTTTGGGGTAATATCCAATGGCTGGTAAAATCTGAGTGATTAGAATAATCACACCAATTGCGGTCATAAATCCAGATACCACAGGATATGGAATGTATTTGATGTATTTTCCAAGACCAAGAAAACCTAAGCCTATTTGCATTAAGCCCGCCAACAAAAATACCGTTAAAATGGCGGGTAATGCTTTACTCACCTCTCCATCAAAAGCTGCTACCATTCCTGCAATAAACACCATACTTACTGCAGTCATTGGAGCCGTTGGTCCTGAAATTTGCGTATCTGTACCACCAAAAAGTGCGGCAAAGAAACTAATAAAAATAGCACCATAAAGACCTGCACTCGGTCCTAGTCCGGAACTTACACCAAATGCTAAGGCTAGTGGTAAGGCGACAATACCAGCAGTGATTCCTCCGAAAAAATCACCTCTTAAGTGAGAAAAATCTAATCCAAATATTTTTTTCATGTTTAAATTTTAGTTTTTAATGAAGGGTTTTCTTATAGAATCTGAAAAGCACTTCTATAAAGCCTTATTGAACCCTGCCTTTGCCGGCAGGCAGGGTTCAAAATAATTTTATAAGAAAACCCTTTTTTTAATGAGCATTAACTCTTTTTATACTTTAAATATAACTGTGTGTTTTTTCACCTAGTGCTATCATTTATAAGTAATTGACAAGTTAATCGAGTGTATTTTTTTGTTAGGCAAGATGAGCCCGTACGGGTGAACCGTTTACGGACGGGTTGGCTTTTTTTAATAGCCGTCCCGATAGTTATCGGGATTGAACA
>CALLVC010000563.1 GCA_938010785.1 uncultured Saprospiraceae bacterium | reverse complement strand
ACTAGCTACATCGTAGGTAAAGAGTTGATATTCTTTTTGAAAAACAACGGTTCCTCCGTCTGCATTGACAAAAGGTCGATGTATCGCATTTTCGAATTGTGTTAAGTTCTTTTTTACGCCATTCTCAATTGTATAGAGATTATACTCTCCATTTAATTCATCCGACAAGAAATAGGTATTGCCATTTTTGTCTATGGTGACTTGAAAATCTTTCCCCTCATAATTGGTGTAAGTTTTATATTCCTTGGTACTGGGGTTATAGGATTTAATATCAGGATTATAAGCCCCTTTATAGCGCTTTCGATTAGCAAAAAAATCGCTTTCCCAAGTTTCGTTAAAAAATAATTCTCCCGTTTGTGGATGTGCAACGAGGTTGTGCACATTATTAAAATAATGAGGGAATAAACGTTTAGGCGTCCCACCATTAACTGGAATAGAATAAGTGCTCATTCGATTCTCTCTATCCGACGTAAAATAAATCATCGAACTATCCCATGACCAGCTACTAACTCTATCTGTTGATTGATGATAAGTCAATTGCCGAATCTCTCCTCCAGCTAATGGCATAATAAACACATCTACATTACCATAAGGTGTTCCCGAAAAAGTTAGCCATTTTCCATCAGGAGAAACTTTAGCCAATCGCTCATCCCCATCCATCGACGTAATTTTACTGGCTAAACCACCAGTAGCAGGCATTTTCCAAAGGTCACTTTCATAACTAAAGATAATGGTGGAACCATCAGGAGTTAAAGTAGGAAAATCGGTAAAGTAAACTTCGGAGCTTTGCGCAATTAATAAAGAAAAACTCGCTAGAATAGCTACTAAAAGAAGGTTGATTTTTTTTAACATGTCGGTCGAATTTGGTAGAATAAAAATATTGACCAACAAGTATAGGAATTTTTTTGAATGGTTATTAAATAATCCATTAAAAGATTGCTATTCTATTAGGATAACAACTTGACTAAACTTAATATCCGTGTTCCTTCACTAATCCGTGGTAAAATTTAATACCACAAATTAGTGAAGGAACACGGATATACTTACTTTTCATCTGCTTATAAAATCCCCCCCATACTTCCACCATCTACCTTAATCGCTGCCCCATTTGTAGCAGCTGCTAAAGGACTGGATAAATAAACGATGGTATTCGCCACTTCTTCCACTGATGCAAAACGTTGTATCAAAGAAGAGGTCCGTACATTAGTAAAAAATTCTGCTTCTACTTGGTCAACCGTCTTGTTTTCTTTCTCCGCAACTCCTGCTAAAAACTGCTCCGCCCCTTCTGATAAGGTAGACCCTGGTATTATCGTATTGACCGTTACGGAAGTGCCTTTGGTCATTTGCGCCAAGCCTCTAGAAATCGCCAACATAGAAGCCTTAGTCATCGAATAAGCAATCAAATCCTCAGGTACTAAAGTAGCACATTCACTAGAAATAAAGATAATTCTCCCCCAATTATTGTCTATCATTTTGGGTAGTAATTGACGGGATAATCGGACGCCACTCATCACATTCACTTCAAACTGTTCGTACCACGCTTCATCTGGCATTTCATAAAAAGAAGTGCTTTGAAAAATGCCTACATTATTGATTAAAATGTCGATTTTTGGTAATTGCGCCAATAAGTTATCCACATTTTTTTTAGTCGAAAAATCGGCAGGAACGCCCAGTACATCAGCATTTGGCAGTATCTTCTTTAAGTTACCAACAGCGTTACTAACACTTTTGGTAGTTCTCCCGTTGAGTATTACAGTCGCTCCTTCTTGTGCAAATAACTTAGCGGTTGCAAAGCCGATGCCACTGGTTGAGCCAGTGATGAAGACGGTTTTATTTTTTAGTTGTAAATCCATTTTTTTTAACGATGCCTGTCTACCGTCAGGTAGAAACGATGAATAATGAACTATGAATTCGGTAAATAGGCTACGGTTAGATGAAAGACCAGAGTATGCTGCTTATGATTACTAGAATCGTAATAGCTTTGAGTCCTGCGTTTCTCTTTTTTGTTAGAATAGAACTACGGATTAAGTTCATTACATCTTTTGTATCTGAGTATAATGATTTGAATTCTGTTTCAAAAATGTAGTCTGTTTCATATAATAATTCTAGCCAAAATTGGGTTTCGGCAGTTTCCTTTTGACCAATACTTAATTTAATCACCTTTTATCATTCATCTCTCATAATTAGCCAAACAATAAAATAACGATGAACTATAAATGATGAACGATGAATTCAATCAAGACACCGAATTTATCGTTGATCGTTAAAAAAATCACCATTTCCGAGCCCCCAACAACTTCTCCCCCAACTCTGTCAACTCCGCTGTCTCATACTTCGTCTGTTCCCAATTTCGTGGGTCACCAGGAAAAGCATAACCTTCAGGTGCAATCCGATTTTTCCAAGAATTAACACGCCATTCTTTCAAGGCTTCGTTGTCTTCTTCGGCAGGCATCATTGAAATATATTGCGCCACTCTCACTTTATCTTTAGAATAATTACCTCTAATCCCATGTGGTTGGCGAGAATCCCAAATCACTAAATCCCCTGCCTCTAAACCAACTTTGACAATTTTATCTTCCAAGCCACTCACATCAGGACGGAAGTTATTTCTATCGGCAGGCTGCGTTTGTTTCCAAGTATCGTAATTTCTAAACAACCAAGGAATGCATTGAAAACCGCCCATATTTTCGTCCATTTGGTCATCTAGTGCCAAGACCCCTTGTACATTCTGCGGCTTGGTTTCAGGGTCATAATCCCAGTGAATAAAAGCCTTGTATTCAAAGCCCGGACGAATCGGAAAATTTAAGTTAGCTCGGTCTATGGTTACCCATAATTTTTCTGTTCCCCAAATATCAACGAAGGCATCATAGACTTTTTGCACTTGCCGATTATTCCAAAGATGTTGATTATTATAAACTTCAACCATGCCTGTACCTGCCAATTCTTTCATTTGCATTTCTGCTCTTGCTGCGGTGTACCAAGTAGATGGGTCATCGGCTCTTTTATCTTCAAATTCCCATAGGAAATCTCTGCTGGCTAGTGCTTGTTCCCGTGGTACTGCATTCTTGATAACGATGTAGCCGTTGTATTTCCAAAATGCCCAATCTTCTTCACTCAACACTCTAAGTGGGTCACCAATTTCACGGTCGGCTAATTTCTTTTTACTACTCTTGGCGGTTGATGGATTACCAGGAATGTCTTTGTGGGCGTTATTGGGAATCATGGTCTGCGCCATCGTTTTATTGGTATTTTTCATTTTTTCAATTTTTTTATTGCCAAATAAATGGATATATAAAATATATAGCACAAAGATAAGGGCAACAACAAATTATTAGTTATGCTAATTTTGATTTAAATTTGTACAATATTGACTAAAAAAACTAAAATTTAAGTTATTCAACACAATTTTGTTATATTACCTAAGCACACATAGCAACGAATGATAGAATTAATTGAAGTAAAATCTGATGAATCGTATCAAATCGCTACAGAACTGTTTAAAGAATATGCTGCTCAAATTGGGGTTGATTTAACTTTCCAAAATTTCAATCAAGAGTTGGCTAATATTAAGCAGCAATATGGCCGACCAAAAGTAATCTTGTATATTGCTTATGATAAAGTACAAACCCCAATAGGTTGTTTTGGAATTAGACCATTCGAGGATGCAATATGTGAATTAAAAAGAATGTATTAAGGGTGTAATCGGGATTTGTCCGCGACTTTATTGATTAAGTAAATTTATTATTCATCATAGTTTCCCATCTACCCGCTAAAGCCACTCCTCTCATAAAAATTAGTTTTTCTACATTTTCTGGATACCAAAAAGTGGATGGG
>CALLVC010000562.1 GCA_938010785.1 uncultured Saprospiraceae bacterium | reverse complement strand
AGTTTTGCTAATAACTTAGGCTTCCAGATTAGGAATATTTTTAGTTTTGCAGGCATGCATTTGAGCTATATTGTTCAAAATACAGCCTTCATTATATTTAGTTTATTAAGTGTATTTTTCTTATTGATATTATTGGCATTTTCTGGTCAAATATTGAATACGGAAACCTTGCCTTTAACAGAGCAAATTTTAAATTATGGAAATGTCACCTATCTTTTTATTCTAATATTAACCTTCTTGTTTTCTGGTTTTTTATTACATCGAGAAAAAGAAGTCAAAATAGACCAATTGGTTGATGCCACCCAAACTAATAATTTTGTTCATCTTTCAGCTAAATTTTTAGCGATTATCGCAATGATTGGAATCGCTCTTTTATTAGTAATGATAGGAGGTGTTGGTTATCAATTATACAAAGGATTTTATGATATAAATATTGGCTTATATCTTTTTGATTTACTCGCCATTCGAATTTGGTATTTTATACCTTGGGCGGCATTAGCATTTTTAGTGCATCATTTGGTCCCTAATAAATACGTTGGATTCATTATTTTATTGGCCTTATTTATTGGGCTACCTTTCTTAGACAAAATAGGCATTGAACAAAGTGTATTTACTTTTAATCAAGGTGGTTCAACCGTCTCCTACTCAGCACTAGATGGGTATGGAACTAGATTTAATCGGTTTATTGTTTACAGATTTTACTGGTTACTTTTAGGAATTGCTTTTCTCTTTTTATGTAGTTTGATTTGGCGTAGAGGGTATACATTTACAGCTGGAGAACGCTTTGCGAAAGCTAAAAAAAGAATGAATTTAAAATTGGGAGGAGGTTTGGCTTTAAGTTTAATTGCCTTTCTTTCAATGGGCTTTTTTATATACAACCACAATAATGTCCAGAACAAATTCTATTCCTCCAAAGAGTCGGAACAAAACAATGTTGACTGGGAGAAAATGTATAAAAAATATGAAAAATCTCCTAATCCAAGAATTATTGGAGTCAATGTAGATTTAGATTTAGTACCCGAAAATCAAACCTTCAAAGCAAATGGAAATTATGAGTTGGTGAATAAGACAGGGGTCAATATTGATACGCTGTTTTTAAATTATGTCAATCATGAATTTGAATTTGAATTTGATAAACCAACAGAATTAATTTCGGAAGATGACAAGATGAATTTTTCAATTTACAAGTTAAAAAACACTTTATTGCCTGGTGACACTATGCAATTTAGCTTCAAAATGGAGAATCGACCCAATACAGCTTTTAGAGTAAATTCTGGGGTACAAACCAATGGTACCTTTATGAACAATAGCATCTTCCCATCTTTTGGATATTCCCCTAATTCGGAATTAACAGATGACAAGGTTCGGAAAAAATACGATTTGCCTGATAAAGAAAGAATGCCCCCTCCAACAGATACCGCAGCGTTGGCAAACACCTACATTTCACAGGATGCAGATTGGATTGATTTTGAAACAACGATTAGTACTGCACCAGACCAAATTGCGATTGCTCCAGGTTATTTACAGAGAGAATGGGAAGAAAATGGTCGGAAATATTACCATTATAAAATGGATTCTAAGATGCTAAATTTTTATAATTATGTATCGGGAAGATATGAAGTAAAAAAGGACAAATGGAAGGATATTAATTTAGAAATTTATTATCACAAAACGCATACCTACAATATTGACCGATTCATAAAAGGGATGAAGAAGAGTTTGGATTATTATACAGAGAACTTTAGTCCCTATCAGCATAAACAAGTTCGAATCATAGAATTTCCAAGGTATTACGGTGGATTTGCCCAGTCTTTTGCGAATACTATCCCTTTTTCAGAAGCTTCAGGTTTTATTGCGAGCGTAGATGATAGCAAAGATGGAGGCATAGATTATCCATTTAGTGTTACCGCACATGAGTTGGCGCATCAATGGTGGGCACATCAAGTAATCGGAGCAAAAGTGCAAGGTGCAACCTTGATGTCTGAAAGTTTATCTGAATATAGTTCCTTAAAAGTGCTAGAGAAAGAATATGGTTCAGATAAAATGCGGATTTTCTTAAAAGATGCTTTAGATAAATACTTATTGGGTAGAACCATAGAACAAAAGAAAGAGAAACCATTAATGTACAATGAGAACCAACAATACATCCATTACCAAAAAGGTTCTCTAGTATTGTATGCATTGAGTGACTATTTAGGTACTGAAAAATTCAATGGCATTTTAAGTAGGTATATCGACCGTGTAGCTTTCCAAGAAGCACCTTATACAACTTCTTTGGAACTTGTTGATATGATAGAAAAAGAAACGCCTGATTCACTAAAGTACCTGATTAAGGATATGTTTGAGACCATTACTTTGTATAATAATAAAGTAACGAAATCTCAAGTGGAAAAAATGGATGATGGCCAATATAAAGTAACTATCGACTACCAAGCAAGAAAATATAGAACCGATGAGAAAGGAAAGCGTAGTTACAAAGATGAAGGGATGGCTGACTTTTTTGGCTTGAATGAAAAGCAGGACACCATTCGTTCTTTGCCACTAGCCGACTACATAGAAATAGGCGTCTTTGGAGAAGATGACAAAGAATTGTACTTACAAAAGCATAAGATTAATGATGTCTTTGGGAAGGTAGAAATTATTGTAAACGAGGAACCAGAAGAAGTTGGAATTGACCCTTACAATAAATTAATTGATACCCAAGGAGACGACAATCGAAAGAAATTATAAGTTCTTTCAACCAAAAAATTGCAAACGTCAATATCTTGAATTAGTTATTGGCGTTTGTTTTTCTTATCACTAAAATTAATATCCTACCCCCTTACGAATGTCCTGTTTATTTCTCGTTTCTCTTAGTAACTTTATACTCCGGAACTTGAATGAATTAAAAAAATTAGATAGTTGATACATTAAGCATGGTGTTTGTATTAGATAGAAAAAAATTAAACCTCATGTGCAGACATCGATATTTATTGCAAAAAATCAAAATTGTAAAAATTGGTACTCATTTCAGTAAACGAGAAATAACAACTGAATTTTACGAGTGTAAATTATGTGGAACGACAACATATGTTAAAAGAGACTTGATGTATGATAAATTTGAAGTTCCTCCGTTAACTATATTGGACTGTATGAATTAGATAGTTTATTGTTAGAAAAATATTTGAGGATTAAATTAATACGTTAAGAATACTTTAATTTTTTTAAAACCTTGGGAAAATATTGATAAATTATCCTATATTGCAATCATGCTGAAAAATTGAGTATTCAAATAACAATATTTTGCTAGTTTACTAGTTTTAAGTATAATATAAAGACTTAAGTTAAGTTTCATCAATATTCTTTGAGTCATTAAGCAACAAGGTCGAACCGATTGGTTCGACCTCTTTTTTTGTCCTAATCCTAGATTTTTAGTGACATTTCTTTATATTGCCCGTAAATTGAATGCTTTAGTTCCTTAGAAGTTATTTCTTGCGTTTTCTTGGCAAGATTTGGTTCTAAAGAATTGATGGTCAAAAAGTCAGAAGAGAGACCGTCCGTAGGGGCGGTCTGACTTCTGTCATCTATGGTAGCGGCTTCGCCACATTAGGGATGAATAATTGCTGAGTCCACACAAAATTCCAAAACCAAGCATAACTATGAAAAAATTAATTGTCAAGAGTGGTAAAAACGATTTAGTTCTAAAGAAAAGTAGAACATTAGTTGGTATTAAACCTAAAAACAAGAAGGTAAAAGCCGAAGATGTAGGGGTCAAGGCAGAGATATTATCCCATTTAGGTGGATTCAAACTAGTAACCTTAGACCGAGGAAGAGGGTCTGTGGATAAAAAATTAGACGAAGTACGTACCAAAAAGGAAGTAGCTGTAGGAACACATGTTTATCATGTAGAAGGAAGCAAAAGACCATTGGTGCCAACAGGAGAAATATATATCATTTTTGAGCCCGATACGAATGAAGAAGAGCGGAATATTGTACTAGAAGAATATGCTTTGGAATTGGTTGAAAAAAGAGAAAATGATACCATCATTGCTAAAGTTACTGCAAACTCTCCCAACCCTTTAAAAGTAGCACAGTATCTCTCCAAAATATCTATGGTAAAGGTCGCTGAACCCGATTTAGATACTTTATTAGATGAATATGCCATTACCATTTCAGACCCCTTATTTAAGCACGCTTGGCACCTGAAAAATCCAGGTTTTGTTCCTGATATTGATTATCGGCTAAAAAAAGATGCCGATGCAAAGGTTGTTGATGCTTGGAATAGAATCGGCAATCCAGGGTCTAATAAAATAGTGGTAGCAGTAATTGATAATGGATTTGACTTAAGTCATCCAGACTTTGGCCAAAAAGTTTTCAAACCTTACGACTTATGGAATCAATCTTCTAATATTATACAAGGCGACCCTAGGTTCACTCATGGTACACCTTGTGCGAGTGTAGCCATAGCTGCTGCAAATGGACATGGCATAGTAGGTGCTGCGCCAAATGCTAAGTTTATGCCAATTAGTGGTACTTCTTTTAGTATTCGAGCTACCGAGGAAATGTTCACCAAAGCAGTAGAAAATGGAGCAGACATCATTAGTTGTAGTTGGGGTACAACCGACCCAAGTTTTGCACCAGGTCCTTTAAAGGAGGCAGCAATAGCAAAAGCAGCAAGAGAAGGTAGAAATGGAAAAGGTTGTATCATTTTATATGCTGGAGGTAACGATGATTTAGATTACTTAAGTTATTATGCAACACATCCTGACGTGATAGCAGTTGGTGCAAGTACTAGTCAAGATGAGCATGCAAGTTATTCTAATAGAGGTAGAGAATTAACCGTAGTCGCCCCCTCTAATGGAGACTGGCCGATTACTGCCGCAAGAGCCAATTGGGATGAAGGAACTAGTTTAAGAGGCTCAGGAGACTTTAAATATTGGGCAGATGGCAAATCTAGAGGTGCAGGATATAAGCATTTTGGAGGTACTTCAAGTTCTACCCCACTAGTAGCAGGCATCTGTGCCTTGATGCTTTCCGAAAATCCAGATTTAACCGCAAAGGAAGTCAAAGAAATTTTGATTAAAACGGCTGACAAAATCGGAAATCCATCAGAATATGTGAATGGTCATTCTGTTAAATATGGTCACGGCCGAGTAAATGCAGATAAGGCAGTAGCTGAAGCTATTCGTTTAAAAGATGAAAAAAATAACCCAAGACCAGTTGTAGAAGAAAATATTGCCAAAGGAAAGGGATTGTTTAAATTTACCGTAGAAAGACAACCTTCTGTTGGCTATGGAGTACAAATTGGCGTATTTGCGGAGTATGGAAATGTATTGATTGCTGCCGAAAAATTACAACGGGAGTTTGATAGTTCAGTCGTAGTAAATATTAATGAACTACGCGGAAAAACAGTTTATAAGGTAGTGGTTGGACCATTTGCCACTAAAACTGCTGCCAATCGAATTTGGAAAAAAATGATAGATACTGGAAGAGATGCTTTTGTAACTAATTTAAAGAATTTGAAATAAAGGATAGCCTAGCCGCCAATATGATTGAAAAAATCATCTAGGTAGGAAGAAGAAGTTAATTCCTACCACTAAAAATCACCGATACATGAATTTAAATAATAAATGGTTTAAATATTCTTTGTTTATCACTATCCTGTCCATTTGCATAAGTTGTGACCAACAGACAAAGCAAATGGCTAAAGAAAAACTCTCCTATTCTAGACCCATTGAATATTTAGATGGCACTTTTAAATTGATGTATGCTGAAAATACTGGCGCATTTCTTGGATTAGGAAATACACTTTCCCCTAACCTAAAATATTTATTTCTAATTTTCATACCAACTTTTGTCTTGTTTCTTTTCACTGTTACTTATTTTAAAGTCAGTAACTCCATTGGACAGTTTGTTGGAATGAGTCTAATCGTAGGAGGAGGCATAGGAAATATGATAGACAGAGTAGCATATGGCTCAGTCATTGACTTTATGAATATTGACTTAGGAGGCATTCGTACTGGCATTTTTAACTTTGCCGATGTGGCAGTTTCATTTGGGTTGGTATTATTGTTGATTACTATATATCGAGCAAAGGAAACTTTATAGTATTAGTATTTATTCTCTTGAACAACAAAGATGTTTTAGTCAGAAACTGCTAAATCTCCTTTCTTGCCGACATTTTAATGATACTTAATTTATCATTTTTACGTTTCTGTTGTGGAGTTTGTAAGTTATCCCTAAATTAACAACCAAAACTGACAACTTATGGTTAGACTATATTTCTTATTATCAATCCTATTTTTATTTACTACCAACCTATCTGGTCAAAATGTCGATAAGTTGGCACATAAAATGGATAACATCAAAATTGGAGAAATTATAAGAAATATAGGAGAAAATATAGAAGGACCTGTTGGAAGTTGGAATTTCGGTTATGGGGAACAAATTTTGTTTGTTATCACAGATGAAGCACATAACCGAATGCGGATATTCACCCCAATAGCTGAACGAGAGGAGATTGGACAAGAAGAATTAGAGAAGATGTTAGAAGCTAATTTTCATGCGGCCTTAGATGCTAAGTACGCCTTATATAGTGGTTTCGTTGTATCTATTTTCACTCATCCACTAGGAGAATTAACGCCCAACCAATTTAAAGATGCTGTCAAGCAAGTAGCAGTAGCGGGTCAAAATTTTGGAACCACTTATTCTAGTACTGATTTGATTTTTGGAGGAACACAAGAAACAGAAGAAGATAGTAAAAACAAAAAAATAAATAAAAAACCAAGCAAAAAATTATAAGGAATTCGATTAAGCGTCAATTAAAAAAGAAGTACCCATGTGAATCGAATCACATGGGTACTTTTTTTTCTGGTTGTAACGGGTTGTGATGAATAAAAAAAGTCATTGATACGTAGTAGTAAGCGCAGGAGAAAGGCATTAGATTATCTAAAATCACAGCGTATTGGTCAACATCATTTCTAATTGGGAGACCATTTTTGATGACCCTCCATAAAAAGGTGTTCTTTCGTGAATCTCTCTAGGTTTTATATCTAGAATAGCCTGTTTTCCATTTGTTGCTTTTCCTCCTGCCTGTTCGATTAAAAAAGCCATTGGATTGCACTCGTATAACAAGCGAAGTTTCCCATTAGGTGATTTTATCGAGTCAGGATACATATAAATTCCTCCTTTCAAAAAGTTTCGATGTAAATCAGCAATCATAGAACCGATATAGCGACCTGTATAAGGTCTATTGGTCGAAGTATCCACAAATTTGCAGTAATCAATAAAGGATTTCATCGATTCGGAAAAGTAGGCATAGTTTCCTTCGTTGACACTATATATAGTTCCTTTTTCAGGGATTTGGATATTGGTATGAGATAAATAAAATACGCCAACTGAAGGGTCATAAGTGAAACCATTCACTCCATTTCCTGTAGTAAACACTAACATAGTGGAGGAGCCAAATATTACATAACCTGCAGCAACTTGTGCTCGACCTTTTTGTAAAAAGTCTTCTAAAACTGCAGCTGTTCCAATCGGAGAAACACGGCGATAAATGGCAAATACCGTACCTATAGAAACATTTACTTCAATATTAGACGAGCCATCAATTGGGTCAATTAACACAATATATTTTCCATTTTTACCCGCCTCATTTTCAAAAATAATGGTTTCTTCTTCTTCCTCAGAGGCAATACCACACACTTCATTCCTAGCTTTTAAAGCATTGATAAATACTTTGTTTGCATAAACATCTAATTTTTTCTGCTCTTCCCCTTGCACGTTTTCTGTTCCAACTTTACCCATTAAATCATCTACTAATCCAGCTTTATTTATTTGGCTATTCATTACCTTAGAGGCTAAGGTAATGGCATTAAATAATCTTGTAAGTTCTCCTTTTGCATAGGGAAAATCTTGTTGATTTTTAATAATAAATTCTCCTAGAGTAGTCAGGTTTTGCATAGTTTAGTTGCTTAATTTTGTATATCTAATTTTAAAAACTCCAAGATAGGATAATAGAATTGGTTGACCAATTTAATTTCAATATTTTCTTGACCAACTGAAGGATTTTAACGAAATATCTATAGTTATCTTTTTTAGTGTAAAATAATTAGTTAATGTATTCTACAAGCATATACTTATTACCTCAATCCGATATAATCAGTTTTTTAATTAGCCGCATCCAAAATCAATTCTAATTTTATCCGCCTATCTTTTCTTTCGACTAAAATTTCCACCTTATCTCCAGCTCTATAATTTTCTAGAGTTAGTAAATAATCATTTTCATTTTCTATTCGTTCGTCGTCTATAGCTACAATAATATCTCCTAGATGTAATTTACCGTATCTATCTCTGTAGGTTGGTTGAATCCCAGCTTTTTCAGCTGCTGTACCCTCCCAAACCGTTTTAACTAAAATGCCATTTAAACCCAATTGAGCAGTAGTTCTTTGTGGGAAAAAATCTGCACCTATATCAGGTCGTTGCATTTTACCATATTTAATTAAATCTGGTACAACCCATTTTACCGCATCTACCGGGATAGAAAAGCCAATTCCTGCACTAGCACCTGAAGGACTATAGATTGCTGTATTCACCCCAATCAATTCACCAGATGAATTTAGCAAAGGACCACCAGAATTTCCTGGATTAATAGCAGCATCCGTTTGAATCACATCTCTAATTGGTAAACCTTGAACAGAATTTATCTCTCTGCCCAATGCACTAACGATACCTGTGGTTAAAGTTTGGTCCAAACCAAATGGGTTGCCTATTGCAAAAACAGACTGCCCTACCCTCAGGTTATAAGAATTTCCTGTTCTAAGTGGACGAAGCTTTTCACTCGGCGCATCAATCTTTAAAAC
>CALLVC010000561.1 GCA_938010785.1 uncultured Saprospiraceae bacterium | reverse complement strand
AAGGGTGAGCTAAAATAGATTTTCGGAGAAAATCTATTTTAGCTCACCCTTTAAAAACCTTTTTTGATTTGATTGGACTCGATGTCCAATCAAATCAATACTAAAGCAGGTGTTTTCATTTTTATAAGAAAACCCTAAATTTCACTTTTTATATAGCAATAACTGAATAGTATATACTAACCAATATTTTTAAAACCAACACAATGTCAAACGCCATATTTAAGGTACCTGTACCTAAAAATGAAAAGGTCTTATCCTACAGTCCAGGTTCTCCTGAAAAAAAAGCTATTAAAGCAGCCTTAAAATCTTTAAAATCCAAGGAAATAGAAGTTCCTATGGTGATTAATGGAGAAAGAATTACCACTAAAGATAGAATTGCGATGCATCCTCCACATGAAAGAAATCATGTTTTGGGATATTTCCATCAAGGTAATAAAAGTCATGTTAAAGCAGCCATTGATGCAGCCTTATCCGCTAAATCTAATTGGGAAAATATGCCTTGGGAAGACCGAGCGGCCATATTTCTAAGAGCGGCAGATTTATTAGCTGGTCCATTTAGAGCAAAAATGAATGCTGCTACCATGTTAGCTCAGTCTAAAAATATTTATCAAGCAGAAATTGATGCAGTAGCGGAGTTATGTGATTTTTTCCGTTTCAATGTTCAGTATATGACGGATGTTTATGCGCAGCAACCAATGAGCGTAGATGGTGTTTGGAATCGACTAGAGTATAGAGCTTTAGAGGGGTTTATTTTTGCTATTACTCCATTTAATTTTACTTCCATCGCTGCAAATCTTTGTGCAGCTCCAGCGATGATGGGTAATACAGTAGTTTGGAAACCAGCTGATACCCAAATATATTCTGCAATAGTTATCATGGAAGTTTTTGAAGCTGCTGGTTTGCCTCCAGGGGTTATAAATTTAATATATGCAGATGGACCAGAGGCGGGAGACGTTATTTTTAATCATCGAGATTTTGCAGGTTTACATTTTACCGGAAGTACCAAGGTGTTCCAAACTTTATGGAAGACCATAGGGAATAACATTGCAAATTATAAATCTTATCCAAGAATAGTAGGGGAGACTGGTGGGAAAGATTTTGTAGTAGCTCATAATTCTGCCAATCCGCTTCAAGTGGCAACAGCTTTATCAAGAGGAGCTTTTGAATATCAAGGACAAAAATGTTCTGCTGCAAGTAGAGCCTACATTCCAAAGAGTATTTGGAAAGAGGTAAAGAAACATTTGTTGAAGGATTTGAAGACCTTTAAAATGGGCAATCCAGAAGATTTTACCAATTTTATCAATGCAGTCATTGATGAAAGGTCTTTTGATAAAATAAGTAGCTATATAGCACAAGCTAAAAAAGATAAAAACGCCAAGATAATAGCAGGTGGAAAATGTGATAAATCCAAAGGATTTTTTATTGAACCAACAATTATTGAAACTACCGACCCTAAATACCGTACACTTTGTGAGGAAATTTTCGGCCCAGTTTTAACAATTTTCGTTTATAATGATGATAATTACGAAAAAGTTCTTACCTTGGTGGATGAAAGCTCCCCTTATGCACTAACAGGTGCAATTTTTTCCAACGACCGATACGCAACATTAAAAGCCAATGAATTGCTTAAGCATTCAGCTGGTAATTTTTATATCAATGATAAACCTACAGGTGCAGTAGTAGGACAGCAACCTTTTGGTGGCGCAAGAGCATCAGGGACGAATGATAAGGCAGGTTCTATATTGAATTTGTATCGGTGGGTTTCCCCACGTACCATAAAAGAGAATTTTAATCCTCCATCGGATTACCGATATCCGTTTTTGGAGCGCAAATAACAGTTTTTGTCAACTTAGTAATTGGAGACATCCTTTTACGCTTACTCATTAGGAGGGAAATTCATTCCTAACTAACTTTTGCCCCGTAAATGTAAAAATTTACGGGGTATTTTTTTTCCATGAAGTGATAAGGCAAATTAAATTAATAAAGTGGTCCTCTTTGAGGAAATATTTTTTTACTAGACGAGGCGAAAAACGCAGGCATAGCACCGCTATGGCGAGTATTTTCAACGAAGTATAGTGAAAAAAGATAAAGTCAAAATTGCTAATTAATTATTTTATTTTGCCTAAGTAAAACAAAATGAATAACTCAGACCAGTCTACTTGTTATTTATTCATTCTTGATTTTGATAGTATTCAAAGCCCTTACTTTTGACATCTAGGGTACAAAATTATTTAAATACTTGATTTCCTTTCCAAAATTCATTCAATTACTGTACTTTTAGTTTATCAGAAAAGTGTGAAAGAATAGCACAACTATTTTTACCTTGTTTTTAGAAGCTGTAAAAATTAAGCATGCAACCTTTTCAAAGATTTGGGGACAAAGAAAACAATCATTCGATAAATAAAAGAAACGAACAATTTGAAGGTTTTTAGAATAACTACATTCTTTTTCTTACTTTTTTTAGGCAGTTTCGAGTTAAATGCCGCACACATTATTGGTGGAGAAATAACTTATGTCTGTAGAGGTAGTGGTAACTATGATTTTACGATGAATCTCTATCGAGATTGTGCCGGAGGTGGGGCTTGTTTCGATTCAGATAGGACCTGTAATAGAGTCTCTTTAGATGGTCATGTCACCTTTTTTGAGGGGACTAGAGTATTAGGAACTGTCCTCTTGAACCAACCAACAATTACTAATATTGAACCCAATTTAAGTAATCCATGTTTGATAGCTCCTCCAAATGTTTGCGTTGAGCAAGGAGTTTATACCTTTTCTTATAGTTTGCCATTAGGAGTAGAAGATGTCACCATTTCTTATCAACGTTGTTGTAGAAACAATACAATTACAAATATCGTCAATGCACGAACTTCAGGCTCCACTTATACCACAACGTTATATGGAATCACTAGAGATTCTTGTAATAGTAGTCCGACGTTTAATGATTTTCCACCAATTGTAATATGTAGAGGAGAAGATGTCAATTTTGACCATTCAGCAACAGATGTAGATGGAGATTCATTAGTTTATTCCTTTTGTACCCCTTTTTTAGGAGGAGGATGGGATGGAAATAATAATACTCAGGTTCCAACTTCGGCAGTAAATGGTTTAGCACCTGACCCAGAATCAGCTCCACCGTATACGTCTGTAAGATGGGTGAATGGGTTTAGTGCCCTACAACCTTTAAATATCTCTAGAGACCGAGAAGAACCAGCCGTAAATATAAATGCTGAAACTGGATTAATTTCAGGTTTCCCGGGCAATTTAGGTCAATATGTGGTAGGTGTATGTGTACAGGCTTATAGAAATGGTCAATTAATAAACGAGGTAAGACGAGATTTTCAATTTAATATAGCAGATTGTGAAAATGATTTAAAAGTAGATGTAGAAGAAACAGAGTTAAGAGAAAAGAATGGAAGAGAGTTGTTTTATATAAGAATTTGTGGGGACGGGACTATTATAAATGAAAGTACGAATCAAACTTATATAAACGAAGTAGAGTGGAACTTTGACCTACCTGGTGGTCAAAAGACAATTTCTTCAAAATTTGACCCAGATGATTTAGAATTCCCCGGAGAGGGACCATATGATGGAATTTTAGTCCTAAATCCTGGTTTGCCACAGTGTACAGATACAGGTTGGGTTCAAGTAGAAATTTATCCTGAAATTGTAGCTGATTTTGAGTTTGAATATGATACTTGCGTTGGAGGACCTGTAGAATTTACCAATACTTCTTATTCCTTAGCTGGGCCCGATGCGATAATAGAGTTAAAATGGGAATTAGACACCTCTACTTTATTCGATAAAGATATTGATTATCAATTTGCAGAAGCGGGGACTTACGATGTATTGCTCACAGCAAGAGATTTTAATGAATGTACGGAAGAAATAGAAAAAACAGTTGAATACTTACCGATTCCTCCTGTTTTAGTCATAGCTCCATCGGCAGAAGAATCCTGTTTGCCTGCGACCATTTTTTTTGAGAATCTTTCAAATCCTATCAATGAAGATTATGATATTGAATGGGATTTTGGGGATGGAAATTTCGGTAATGGTGTGAGTCCAACACACACCTACGAATCGGTAGGTACTTTTCCCATTAGTCTAAGGGTAACTTCTCCTTTTGGTTGTGAAATTGATACTTCTTTCGGGGATTTAATTACTACTTTACCTAGCCCAACTGCTGATTTTACCTTCAGCCCAGAAAGGGTAAGTCGACTAGACCCCGTAGTTACTTTTACCGACCTTTCATTGGATGCAATTCGGTGGGATTGGCTATTTTCTGGTTTTGGTATATCTAGAGAACCAAGTCCTGTATACACCTTTCAGTCTAGTGGAATACAAGAAATTCGTTTAATAGTAACGAGTCAAAATTCCTGCCAAGATACCATCTTTTCTTTCCTTGATGTAATACCTGACATTGCCTACACGTTACCAAATGCCTTTACGCCCAATGGTGATGGTATTAATGATACTTACTTTGGCGTGGGAAATGCTGGCGATGCCGACCAATTTTATTTAAGCATTTGGAATCGATATGGTGAATTGATTTTTGAAACAGAAGATGCAGATGCACAGTGGAATGGCCGAAAAAACAATGTGGGAAAAGATGCGCCGAATGGTGTTTATGTAGTTAAAGTAAGGTATGTCAATTATAACGGGGAAGTGACCAACCTACAAGGATTTGTTACAGTTATTAGGTGAGGCTTTATTTTTTCAGGATTATTTAAGGCTACAAATTTTTACCGAAATAAATTTTCGCTACTTTTGCAAGGAAAAATAAAGGCTACTCAATTTTTAGCTTTTTATTATTTTCCTAACCAATGGGTTTGATAACATATCAAACTTCTTATTCCTATAGAATGAAGCGATTATCATACTTAACTTACTTCCTTTTACTTCTTTTACTTTTTTCTTTTCAATTAGATGCTCAAAAAAATAGAATGCTACCGATTGATACAACGGTGGTTACTAATCATTCCATTAGTATTAAAGGGCAACAAATTAACTATACCGCTACATGTGGTACTCAACCTGTTTGGGATAAAGATGGAAAGCCGATAGCTTCTCTATTCTATACCTATTATGAGCGGAAAGGAATTGGAAATAATGCCACAAGACCTTTAATTATATCGTTTAATGGGGGCCCAGGTTCTGCTTCTGTTTGGATGCATGTAGCTTATACAGGACCAAGGATTTTGGAGATTGATGATGAAGGATTTCCTATTCAACCTTATGGAATTCGAAAAAATCCCCATTCTATCATTGATGTAGCAGATATCGTTTTTGTCAATCCTGTGAACACGGGGTATTCAAGAATTATAGACAAAGACACTGATAAGTCTACTTTCTTTGGGGTAAATGCGGATATTAAATATTTAGCAGAATGGATTAATACCTTTGTTTCTAGAGCGAATAGATGGCGGTCTCCAAAATATTTAATTGGGGAGAGTTATGGAACAACGAGAGTTTCTGGTTTGGCTTTAGAACTACAGAATAGACAATGGATGTATTTAAATGGAGTCATTTTAGTTTCTCCTACTAGTCTTGGGGTAAAAAGAGATGGACCAGTTGGCGCTGCGAATAGATTGCCTTATTTTGCTGCTGCTGCTTGGTACCACAAGGCATTAGACCCTTCCTTACAACAAAAAGATTTAGATGATTTATTGCCAGAAGTAGAAACTTATACACTTAATGAAGTGATACCCGCATTGGCAAAAGGTGGATTTTTGGAAGACTCGAAAAAAGAGGAGATTGCTACCAAAATGGCGATGTATTCAGGTATCTCTAAAAAAGCTATTTTGCAAAATAACTTAGATGTTCCTACCTCCTTTTTCTGGAAAGAATTATTGAGAGACGAAGGATACACCGTAGGTAGATTAGATTCAAGATATAAAGGGATTGATAAAAGAGAAACGGGCACCAGACCTGATTTTAATTCTGAATTAACATCTTGGTTACATTCCTTCACTCCTGCTATTAATTATTACCTTAGAAATGACCTGAAATTCAAGACGGACATCAAATACAATATGTTTGGGCCAGTCCGACCTTGGGATAGGTCAGGAGATAATACAGGAGAAAATTTAAGACAAGCAATGGCACAAAATCCTTATTTGAATGTGATGGTTCAATCAGGTTTTTATGATGGCGCGACGCAGTATTTTGATGCTAAATATACGATGTGGCAACTAGACCCAAGTGGAAAAATGAAGGACCGTTTAAGGTTCGAAGGATATAGAAGTGGGCATATGATGTATCTAAGACAAGAAGATTTGGCATCAGCAAATGACCACATTCGAGATTTTATTACAAAAAGTTTACCTGCAGCTGGTAAACCAGCTAAGTATTAATTTGTTATTTTGTA
>CALLVC010000560.1 GCA_938010785.1 uncultured Saprospiraceae bacterium | reverse complement strand
TGATACCATTCGAGTATTTTGGGCTTCACTTGGTGACCAACAGCATATAATAAAATAAGTCCCAGCGCAGCGCCTAATAAATTAATTATTACGTCATTAAAATCATAATAATCTGTACTAAAAGGCGTCAACACCCAATATTGATAGGCCTCATCCAATGCGCCTAATAAAATAGCAAGAAATAAAGTGGTACTAAAATCAGAAAAAAGCGGAAAGAGTAAAAGTGTTAATAAACCATATTGCACTAAATGGACCATTTCTATATTCACAACCATCAATACTTTGATAGCAATAAATATAAAAAGAAAGGTTGTCGTCAAATAAATCAAAACAGTTTTGAGCCGTTTTGGATAATTTCTGACCCCTAATCCAACTAATACTAAATAACCTATTCCACCTAGTATTCCCAAAGAAAGGACTAATTGATTATATTTAATTCTCCCAAGGGGTTCATCTAATGTCTTTCCTAAAAATTGCCCTACTTCTTCGTGGGGCAAGACAACTAAAAGATAATAGACAACAACAATACCTATATTCCAAAATCGGTTCTCGCTAAACCAATTAGTAATTTTAAGCAAACTACTTTTTTGAATCAAAAAAACCTGTAATTTCTATCCTTTAAAGAAAGTAAATATAAGTACAGCTTCGCCAACGAAAAGTCGAAAATCAAACTGTGTAAAGTGCAAAGATGTAGCCTTTTTAAGTTTAACTGGTATGACTTTTAGTCAGAAAACAAGAACAAATAACTTTACGGTTAGTAATATGAAAAGGTTTTCCTTTTTTTCTTTTAATTACTATTTTTTGCAATATTTAGCCAATTAGCAATCAAATCCTACAAGGCATATATTTTGAAAGAAATTAATTCAATTAAGTAATCAAAAAATCAAAAAAAGCCCCCCTCCAATGTGCAGCGGAGAGAGGCCATCCCAAAAACCGATTTAAGCATAATTCTTACTGGATATAAGTAGCATAATAATGCAATTATTCCTTGTTCTTTTTTAAGAAAGGGATGATGGATGTGCGTATTTAATTCCGTATTAACATTGCCATCCACCTAATCCACTTTTCTTATAATTCTTTAGTTTTTATCATTTGGTTATAATTTTCTGCTAGTCAGTAATCGAGAAATTTTTAAGGGAAAATTACCCTCGGTGTTCCTCATTTCTAACACCGAGGGCTTATGGGATTATTCTATAATGATCATTTTTTTATTGGCTAAGTAGCTTCCTGCTTCTAATTGATAATGCAATACACCAGTAGCACCTAAGGTCTTTGCATCAAGGCTAATTTGATTGTATCCTTTATCAAAATTATTTCGGATGGTTCTCAAAATTTTTCCTTGAATATCCATTACTTTAAGGGTCGCAATACCTGCTTCAGGCAATGTGAATCCAATCACCGTTTCCTCATTAAAAGGGTTAGGTGCATTTTGGTCTAACTGAAATGCTAACGCATCAACAATAGGAAGAAAGTCTAGACTAATTTGTAGTAAATCGCCTGAATTATGGTAAGCTTCTGCGGCGGTATAGTCAGAATTAATCTGAAGGATATCATGCAAATATCCTGTAACGATTGACTTCATTTTCAAAGTAAATAAAATGTCTCCTGGATTGGCTTTACCATTCCAAGAAGTGGTCAATTTATCCTTAACGGGTAAGTTCGTATTGAAATGTTCCTGTTTAACCAGCCCCTCTTCTATCATCAACAATTCCAAGCCTGCAAAATTCAAAGTAAATTGATATCCTTCCAATTCCGCTATATCAGCAGCTTTGACCGGAATAGTTACCGTTTCTCCTGCACGAATAAGTTGGTCTGCAATTTGAAAATTAAAAGTTTCGAAATTATTACGAGCAGTTGCACCAAATAAGCTATTTGTGGTAGCATTCCCGTTTACATCCCCTATTTTCACTCCAACGAAATCAGTTTGCATTAGATTATGGGTCAAACTATCAATAGTTATTGCTTCTCTAAACGCTTCGTTCATAGGAGCATCAGAAGTAAAATTATAGGTCTTATCCACAAATCTCCAACTCTGATTATTAGGAAAATCAGTTTGTACATTCAAAATTAATTGACGCAACTGTACCATATCAAAAGCGGTAATCGTTCCTGATTTATTAATATCCGCAGCAATGTATTTATAAGGGGAATCAAAAATAGTAAGTCCTAAAATATGTTTACTAATTAAGACTAAATCAAAAGTAGAAACACCATTTAGTGGGTCATCATTTTTCTCTGGTGTGATGGTATAGTTACCGTATTTTGGCAACATGAACTGATAATGACCATCTGAAGGAGTCATCATTTCTTCCTCTCCATTAACGGTTACCATAACATCCTCTATACTTTCACCATTAAAGCTGATAATATCTCCAGCTATCATATTTTCAACATCATCTTCACCACCGTCACAAGCTCTCATATTGTCTTGAATCATTACAAAGGTAGAGGCGAAATCAAAATTATCTGATTCATCAACTACATAGATTTGAACAACTTGAGCACCTAAATAATTACAATCAAAAGTAATCGCTGTAGGTAAAGAATCTAATACTCCTTGAACCGTTTTAGGTGGATTGAAACCTAAGGAAATATGCCACATTCTAAATCTCAAATCCTCTTGTTGTGTACAATTATCATAACTCCCTTGATCAAAATCATTGGCCCATATGTCGATACTTCCCGATTGTTGTCCCAATTCAATAGCAATACCATTCAACAAGTAAGGCGTAGGGCTTTTACACTCTCTAAAAGTATATTCATTTCTTGCTAAAGTAGAATTACCACAATTGTCTGTAAAAACAAACTCAGCAGTATAGATGCCAGCTGTAACAAAAGCAGAAAATTCCGCATTATTACTAGGTTCAAATACGGTAGAACTAGCAACTATAGATGCTTGGTTGTCAACAACATCTGCTTCTGTTCCTCGATATAATTTATAAGTATAACCAAGTGTTCCACCCACTTCCGTTACACAATCAGAAGCAAAAGCAGAAAAGGTTTTGAGCTCTCCACAAGAAATAGGATTACCCACAGATTCGATTTTTCCATCATGAGCGCCAATAATACAAGCATCTTCATCATCCATAGCAGGTACAATTACTATTGGACCTTCATTATCATCTACCTTAATTATTTGGGTAAAAGTGATATAACTAAAAGATGGCAAATCTGCTTCTGTTATCATCCCTCCAGCAGGCATATTTTCCGCATTAAAAGTATGGGAAGGTGTATCCCCAGGATTATAGTTACACCAGTTAATGATGTGGTACGTTTTAATCACCTTAAAACATGCATCTGCTACTACATCAAACATTTGAGTTTCAACATTTACTGCTAGTCTATCACAATTCCCTCCTTTAACCGTAACACTATCCGTAGCACCAGGAGTCATCGGACAGACTAAATTTGCATCTTGCGGGAAAGTAATTTCCCAATCTTCCACATAATCTATAGAAATAATTTGGGTACAAGTATCAATGGATTGTAATCCCCAAATATCTTGTGCAATCCACCTTCTTTGATAAACATCCTGACCACAAGTTCCTATTTGCAATACAACTGGTGTCAACTCAATATTGAATGCTTCTGGACAATTATCCGCTGGAGCAGGTAAGGGTCCACCTATCGAAACTAATTCCTCTATTGTAGGGTTATTTCTATCTAAAATTGCCTTAACTTTAGTTTCATTACAATTAACACGTACAGTAGAAGTATTTCCTATATTTTCCCCATTAGCATCACTTGTTCCCAAAGGAAAAGCCGTACATATCGGTCTAATTTTATCCTCTGGTAATACATTTAACCAACATGAATTGGTGTTACCATGGATATCTGTCACTCTATAGAAAACTTGAATAGTTTCATTAATATCAGCACAACTAAAAGCTACGGTAGGGCCAAAATTGACGCCATCTCTACTGATTTCTCTTTTAGCAATTCCACATGCATCATAACTACCAGCATCAACGTCCGCCGTCTCAATAACAGCAACATTACTTCCAATAGAAATATTAAGTTGGTCAGTACAAATAGCAGTTGGTCTAGTCTCATCTTTAATGATAACCAATTGCATCAAAGTATCATTAACTAACTGCACATTACATGCATCCTCTGCAATCCAACGAACATAAAAAGAATCAGCATCCAAATGGGTGTATGACGATATAGGCACAGGCCAAGGCAGTCCATTTTCAATTCTAAAGACCGAATCCATTCTAACGGTTGGTCTAGAACAATTATCAGTAGCTCTTGGAGTCAATAAAGTAGTTATATCATAAGTACAATCAAAAGCGCCAAGTGTTAACATCTGCGTTGTGACATCCTCTTCTCTAATGACTGGAGCTTGAGTATCTGTATATACAATCAACTGAGTATCAATAGCTACTGGCCCTACTTCGGGCGAACACCAATCCACAACAGACCAATATCTATAAATCTTTTTACCACAATCAGTATCAGGAACTTCAAAATCATTACTAGTCAAAATATACCCACAGATGTATTCTTCAGTACTTAAGGCTATTGTGTCTCGAACGATAAATTCTCCATTTCTAATAGAACCAATTTGCAACCCAGGGGTCTCCACTATATCTACGCTCTCTGTACAATCTAGTGTTTGACTTGTAGTATGTACTATATGCTCCTGTTCATTTGGTCGAATAACAGTAACCCTTCTTATTGCAGTACCTATATTACCACAAGCATCCACTGCAGTAAAAGTAACAATGGCTTGAGTTGTGTCTTTACTTCCTTTACTATTAAAGCAAGCATCCGTCTCATCCATAACTACACTAATATTCACAGGTAAATCTTTATCACAATTATCAATCGCTCTAGGGCTTAATAATTCATACAATCCAGTAGTATCGCAAGCAACCAAAGTGTCAATATTTGAATTAACTGTAATGTATGGTTGAGACTGGTCCAAAAAAGAAACGTTGGTTTGACAAGCAGCACTTTGTATTCCACTATGACAAATAGTTGCTGTTCCTCCCAACTGGTAATAAATACGCTCAATCATAATAGTTGCCTGTGCATTACAGATACCCAAACCTGCTGCTTCCAAATCATCCACCGTAATACTCGGATAAACTACCGCATTGTCATTATCATAATTCTGAGTCGTTTTTACCACTTGATTCTTACCACTACCAATCATAATAGTGATATTATAATACATAGTATCAGCTATTGTATCTACAGGGCTTTCTAAAACATCATCTGGAGAAATTTGTAAAAAACAAGCTGAGCCAAAAGGTATTGTAACATTATCATTACAAACTAATGTTGGTGCTTGTACAGTAAAGGGAATCCTTATATATCTTTTATTATCAGAAAGAAGGGTATACTCAGCCGAATAAGCGCCAATAGCAAATTGCTCGGTAATCGAATTTTGTACACCAGCATTAGTCAATATCGTATCAATACAAGTAGCTCCTAATTGAGTTCGGACAATTAAGCGAACAGAATCGGACTCAGTAGGTAAAACAGTCCCACAGGCTGTAATTTCAGGTGCAGGTAAAGTAATATCACCAAATGCTACATCATCTGCACTAAGTACAAGGCTTTGGATGGTTAAGTCTTCAAAGCTAATATCTCTATCTGCACAATCCACCCATGCTTCCCAGCCCTTACCTTTTCCATTGTCTCCATCTGTTTTAAAGATAAAAGTTAAACAACCAGAGTTATTTATTGCAGGATCACAATTAGCATTTACCCAGCCTCCAAATCCTCTAGAAACACCTACTCCTGTCCCTGTTCCAATAACAGGTGCTGCTCCCATACTAAAAGCAGATTTATTACCATCATAGACAAACAGTGTATCTCCTGTTTCTAAATCAAAGTCTGTTATCGAAACTTGTATATAACTGTAGTCAGTAGCAGGGCAAATCTCTACCGTGTCTAATCGCATTCGATTATCCATATAATTTCCATCACTTGAATTATCATCTGTAAAAATGGTCATACCTGTTGATGGATTACCAGTACAAGTCGTTAAAGTAGCACTACTACTAGTATTTCCGTCTTCAGAATAACTAGCAGTAATTTGTGCATTCGCACAAGTGAAACCTAGGTATCCCCAGGTAAAAATAAACAACAAAGCTGCGCGCCTCATGGGTCGCCACCTTTGATGTTTGAATAGCGTAAACATCGCTCTTTTCATAGGATTGATTAATTTTGGTTACACTGTTCAATAACAATAAACGACTCCTAATTTGAATAAAAATTAATTCTAAAAAAGGCAAACGTTTTTATTGAACGCTTTAAAAATTAAGGTTTAGAAAACTGGTTTTCAATGAGATAGCTCTATATTCAATCGCTATTTCATCACGTTGTAAAATGTCACTTTAACTACTGGCAATAGGAATATCACGTTTAAGAATAAAGTCTTTTTCCGTGATTTTTTTTGAGAAAAAAAATTTGTAAGTCCGTATTATTAAATAAAGGTTTCGCTTATTATTTTATGATTGACTACTTTCAACCATCCGTTTTCTTACTTTGGTTCTTTGAATCCATATCCTTTTGGAAAGAAGAGGAATGGGCGCTTTCACCCATTCTCTCTTAACCAAAAGAAACTAATCTCAGCTCTTCTAATGACTGCTTTCAGCCATCCGTTTTCTTATTTTGGTTCTTTAGACTTTCACTTTTATTTTAAAAAAATCTAATTTTTTGAAATTAAGGACATACCTATACACCCCATACACATGAATGTACCTGACGCGCTACTGACAACTTTGATGTATTAAATATTATAATGTTTGATATTTTATTTATATCTTTACATCGCAAATATCGCTAATACATCACCACTAACTAAAGCGTGTTCAGCACCCAACAATTGGCGCATTCTCGTTTTGGACACAGAAAACTACCTTCAGCAGTACTGTACCTATTTTAAGTTTTAAATTCTTTGCCACGGAGCATCCACAAAAATGGATTGTTATGTGCGGCTGGTGATTGTTTTTTAAAAACACCCAAGGAGAGAAGATAGATAGTTATTCTATGGAGAGTTACTACCTATCCTACTCTCGTAGGGTAGTTTATTCTACAGCTTTTATGACTCTGATTCTTCACCAAAGGACCAGAGTCTTTTTTTTGACATACTTCTATAAACCTAGTCACACCAAATGACTTTATTGATTTACATTGAATGAAGTACACAAAAGAATACTTACTATTGCAATTATTCCAATAGTAAAATTCTGTAAAGGTTCAGTTAGCTAATACTAGCTAGATAAAACAAGCCCTTTTCAGAAAATCATGAAAATAATGCACAATAAAATTTTCTAATAGTCTAGTATTTTGTTTCTAAAGTTTTGATTAGTAATTCAAATTCCAATTTATTGATTTTCAATAAGTTGTAAGAATAATTAATAATCAATAATTAATCTACAAAGCACTAGTTAAATAGCTATTAGAAAATAATAACTAAATACAAAGTTGAGATTTTGTTTGAATGTCAAACTGAGATTGGTGTAGTAGTTAATACACAAAAGTGTAAAACTAGCTGAGATTTAAGGTAAGATTAGTTTCTAATATTAAATAGAAAAAATGAGATTTAATAAGAACTAGGAACAGTTCTTATTTTGTATACTTAATCGGTAGGGAAAATCGGAAAGTTTATACTTAAAAATAAGATAAAATTGAATTGTGATTAAACAATTTTCTTTTAATCTTGATGTATCATTTTAAATACAATACAAATATATAAAAATTCATAATGTGAAGATATACCACAAATAGGGTATATTTTAATTTTTATAAAAAATGCTTAATTAAAGTGCCAACCATTTTGACTCCATTGAAGAAATTTTGACCTTTTTCTCGAGATTCTTTAGTATAAGTTACTTTAATCGGTACTTCTGCAAAAGAAGCTTTGTGTAACTTAATCATATTAATGATTTCCGTACAAAATTCGTATCCATTCAAATTTATTTTTGCTCTTTCGACAAATCTAGTGTGCATAGCTTTAAAACCAGATTGGCTATCCGTAACAAATAAACCAGTTAAAAGTCCAGTAAATAAATTTCCTATTTTATTGAATACTATCCGAATAAAAGGCACTTCATTATCTTTATTTAGAAAACGGCTACCGATAACAACATCTAACTCCTTATTACGCATGGTTTGTACCAATGATTTAATATCAGAGGGGCAATGCTGGTCATCGCCGTCGATTGTAACCACTATTCCTGCCTTTTGCCTCACGGCATAATCCATTCCAGTTTGAGTAGCTGCACCAGCACCTAAGCAAACATAATGCGTTAATACTGTTGCTCCTAAAGCAGTAGCTACTTCTTTAGTATTATCAGTACTACCATCATTGACTACCACAATATTATGGAAACCTTCGTGCAAAATTTTGGAGATAACTCTTCCAATTCTTTTGCCCTCGTCTTTGGCAGGAATTATTATATATACATCGTCTGTATTCATGGGGAATTATAAAGTAAACAATACTTATAGTAATGCGATTTTTATACCAGAAATCTATAATCTGATAAATTAATACTAATAATTAAAAAAGAAGTTTCTATTGAATTGAAAATTCAATATTGATGTACTAAAATCGGTAGGAAGGTAATTGACTACAAAGATACAATTTTTCTTAGT
>CALLVC010000559.1 GCA_938010785.1 uncultured Saprospiraceae bacterium | reverse complement strand
AGGCAGTTGTCGATGGTTCGGTATCTTATTAGGGCATTCTTATTCACAGATATATTAGAAATCTTCTAGTAATTTTTCAATATTGAACGAGACCTGTTCAGCAATTATCAATTCTTCTTTCCAACTATAGATGCTCCAAGTTTTTCCTTTTTCTGCAACCATAAATTTTTTACTTGCTGTGTAAATCCAAATAACTTTTTTAACGCCATGATTTAATAACTGGTCAGTTTTTATCTGGAAATAGGAACTGGGGTCTGGTATATCATCTAAAGCTGCTTTAGTGTCTACTTCAATAACTAGCTCTGGAGCAATTTCAATGTATTTATCTTTAAGGAAAATTGATAAATCTTTTACTTTTCTTTTATCAAATAACGCTAAATCCAAATTTCTCCAAGTCTTTTTTGCAAACTTAAAACCAAGTTCATTAGCCATTGGGAGATAATCATCTCCCAATTTTTTAATTAGAAACTTTTGTATCAATAATACTATGAGTGATTGTAAGGCACTACTTCCCATAATTTGTTCAGCTGTTTTGGTTTTGTTGAGTACATCTCTATACCCTCTATAATAGATGGGTTTCCCTTCGTTCATTTCGTAGATAAGGTTATTTGGTATTTTAGATGTTTTATGGTCTGATTTGATTTGTACCATTGGATTTATTTTTATCAAAAATACACTTTTTTAAATTAAATCGCTCATTAATTTTTTGTTTTAGAAACAAAAAACGTTTTTTTTTATTTTTTAAATCTATTTTAAAAAAAAAATATCACTAGTCATAAATAACTGATTTACAATTAATTAATACCCTTAAAAATTAATCTATAACTTTTTATTAAAAAAATATTTTACTACGCAAATATACTGCGCACTACCTCCCCAGCTTTGTATCATCAAACAACAAAAAAGAAAAAATAGCAGAGAGCGAAGGGCAGAGAGCAGAGGGATTTTACTTTAGAATATACTCCCTCCACCCTCCGCTAAACTTTTTTCGACAGTTTGGAACTTTATTAAACAAATTAGAATTATTACTCAGCGGAACGACAAGGCTAAATGAAAGCATAAATAATGATGAAAAATAATTTCCCCTTTTAGATTTTCAACCTGCCTTCATGCCTTGGCAGGCAGGTTGATTCTTTTTTAAATAGATTTTCAATCCATTGTAAAAAAGTAATCATTTGAAAATCGGGAACTTCTTTTTCATAGAACTCAAATGAAAACAAACTTGTCAATCCGCCACTAAATATTTAAGTTATGAAATTTAATTTATTAAAAAGAAAGCAAAAGCAAACCACTAATTATGAAGGTGCGAAAGCATGGACTTTGACACCTGAATTAGCATTGTACTCAGCGGTAGTGACGGCAAGTTTGTCCAATAAGTTTTACGAAACCGAAAAAGAGCGATTGGATAGAATCAAAGATTTAATTGGACAATGCGACCCTGCTATGGCTCGGGAGGTTGTAGGTTCGAGTCCTACTATCCTTAGGGATATAGCTCAATTGGATAGAGCGCCAACGTACGTTATTCGCTTATTACCTTTTCTTTTTTAAAGGGAGTTGGAAATAAATAGGATACCCATCGATGTGATTTTAGTTTGTTCTTATGCAAGGCGTCAAAAACGGAGTTACCCCATCGGGTAATGAGTATTTTGACAACGCGGCAGAAGGGCAAAATAAAAGTACAGAATGGGTAGGTTATATTTTTCCAAGTCCCTAAAATAATTCAATAGTGCCGTAGAGCAGTGTTACTTCGCTTTGATTGGTTTTTGTGGGTTCGAATCCCACCATAGGTCATTGCTCGACCTTGCCTATTGATTTTTTAAAACACCTAATGGATACACCAACAAAAAGAAATGAACATCTTGGTTGTATATATTGAGCAGAAAGAAATAACAAAACAAAGTGCCGTTAAGATAATGTTACTTCGACATTAGGGTTAACGGGTAGGCAGATTCGATTCCTGCTAATACACATGGTTGTGCTACCATAGTCATTATCTGTTGATTGCCTTTGTTTTTTTTAAAATAAAAAATAAGAGCGTGCCGTAGTATAGCATTACTTCGTATTTCACACTAAGGGTTACAGGTTCAAGTCCTGTTATTGCCAAAAAATGGCGATATAGTTCAATTGGTAGAATATTAGTCTCGTTGGCTTTACGATTTTTGCCGCTCTGCTTTTTACACAAAACGGTCTATTGGGGTAATGGTTATCCTATTCGGTTGTCTCCCGAGTGATATGAGTTCGATGCTCACATAGACCGCTATTTACTACTGCCTCTTTAATTACCGCTAGAATCTAACAAAAAAACAATGATCACTCTATCATAAGTAAGTTTTCCCTTGATGGCAAAATGAAATCCCAGAGATTGCCACAACTCGATTACCATTTTATATTCCTGTTCTTTATGAAAAATAAATTGTCTCATTTTATGGGATTATTTGGTTATAATTTACCTTTTAACTTATAATTTTAGGCTCTTTGACAATTTTTGCATTGTTCCCGTCGGGCGACGAAGTCATCCGACGGGAACGACCGTCTCGTCGGATGGCTTCGCCGTCCGATGAGACTAATAAAGTATCTTTTGCAAAAATTGTCAAAGAACCTAATTTTAATCCATCAGTCAAACAATTTGACAAATAAGGATTACTTTCTATTGCCATTTTTACAGCTTGCTTTCCCCCCATTTTATTACCTAACTTTTCAGCTGTTAATCCTTTAATCAATAGGACCTCGGCATTTTGGGAATTCGTTATTCCTGCTTTTTCAATATGCATCTGTGCCTTTTTCGAAGAAGGGTAAGGCTTCAACTATATTGCACAAGATTATCTGTTGTATATGGCTAAATATCCTTTGAATAGGGTTTGTTTCTATTGGTTATAATACTTACGGTTGGTATGTTCTATTTGGATTTCCAATCTAAAAAATTCTTAAATAATTTACTTGCAGGAAATAACTAGTCCCTTGGAAATAGGAAAGTCTGAATAAAGCCTAATTGCTATTTCTTGAAAAAATCCAATGCTCATTAAGACCGTATATAAAAGTAAAAGGAATTTTTCTTTTCTTATAAACACAAAACATCCTTCATTAAGAAATAAGAAGTGTTTTAGCAAAACTTCATCTCCGTTCCAACAAAACAGGCACTCCATTCTTAGGCCGAGTCGTCAAAGAAACTAAGGGTTCAACAGTCGTATTGGGCGGCAAATCTAATTTAAACCGTTGCGTCACCATAGCCGTAATAAAAACTGCTTCCATGAGAGCAAAATTATTTCCTAAACAAATTCTTGGTCCACCACCAAAAGGAAGGTAGGCAAAAGTATGGCGCTTTCGTTGAGCTTCTTTATCAAAACGGTGTGGGTCAAATACATCTGGATTTTCCCAAAAGTCTGGGTGTCGATGTAATAAATAAGGACTAAAAAAAATACTATTGCCTCCTTTGATTTTATAATGTCCCAAAATATCATCCGCTTCTACTTTACGGGGCAAAACAGGAACAGGAGGGTACAATCTCATGGTTTCCTTAAAGACCTTGAGGGTGTATTCCAATTTGGGAAAATCAGCAGGTGTTGGCGTCCGCTTTCCTAATACTTCTGCTACTTCTAGCTCTACTTTTTCTCTAATTTCAGGATGCTGTGAAAGCATTGCCCATAGCCAAGCCATCGCATTGGCGGTCGTTTCATGTCCCGCAATAAAAACCGTCATCACTTCATCTCTCAATTCTTCATCCGATAAGGGCTGTCCTGTTTCCTCGTCTTGCGCATCCATCAACATTTGAAGCAAATCATTAGGAGGTTGGGCGGTTGCTCTACGGTCCTTGATAATTCGAAAAATAATCGCATCTAATTCGTCAATATATTTTTGGTAAGTAGTGTTTCGGGCAAGTGGTAAACGATAAATCCATTGAAAGGGGAAAACCACTCGTTTATTAGTTGCTTCTAAAAGTGGGGTAAATACATTAGCCACTGTCTGTACTTCATCTTTGGACAATGCGGTACTAAATAATGACTTAACTACTACTTTTAAGGTAAGTTGCATCATTTCGTGCGCAGCGTTAAGGGTTTGTTTTTTAGCACAAGCCACTTCCCATTCTGCTAACATATCTTCAATGGTATCGGTAATAGCTGTAGATAAAGCAGCAATTCTTTCTTTGTGAAAAGATGGTTGCACCAATCGTCTTTTACGCTTCCAAGTATCACCCATTGACGTAAAAGTACTTTCTCCTAAAACGACCTTAACCATTTTAAAAGCAATGGATTTTTTGGTATAATTACTACTCTTCTTCGTTAAAATTTGTTTGACTAAATCAGGATGGTTCACTAAGTAAACGTCAGACTTCATCAAACTAAACTTACTAACATCACCATATTTTTGAGTCAACGATTGAAACCAATCCAATCGCTTTTCGCTTGCTAAATCTAATAAACTTCCAATAAAAGGATAACCTTTGGGTCCGACAGGTTCTATGTGCATTATTTTTTAGATGCAAAGATAGGTCATTCTAATAAGTCACAGAAAAACGGCCTTCCGTCAAACTAGCCGTTGCGTCCCCTGCTAACTCTGCTGCTTCAAAAAAGAAAGTTCCTTCAATAATCCTGACACTCTTATCATGTTTTGTAATGGTCACCTCGCCACTATCTGCACCTAAAAAGGTCATATCGTCAATATTATACTGTGCCCCATAATCGGCAAATCCAGGAGTTCCTAATTCAAAAGTCCCTTCCACAATATCCTGGGGCAAACTAAGTGCAACACTTGGAATCCCTGCTGCTGCCGTACCTGTGATAATGATGGCACCAGAAAACGGGTCAATCATACCATTGACTACTGACGGCTCAAATAAAACACTGTCCACATTAACCGATAATGTATTTACATCATTAATCGGCGTTAACTCTGTCCGAACAGGTAGTTTTTCAAACATGCCTTCTCTGATTTCTACTTCGCCAGCAGGTAAAGCTCTTGACCCCGTAAAAGCAAAAGTGCCAGAAATAGTAGAATCTTGCCAGTTCAATTCGGAGATATTTACAAAGCCTACTTCTTCGCTAGTATTAGAGGCAAAAGCATTGGAAGTACCATTGGTATCTTCTCCGTAGGCGCCCGCACTACTGCTCTCCCTCGTCAACTCATAATTTCCTTCCCCCATATCTTCCAGACTCAAAATAATCACCGAACCGTCTGCTGCCACGCCTGAAATCCCAATTCGATTAACTTGGATTAAAGCGCCCGCAGTTACGGACAACCAGTCTTGACCATCCACCTTGGCAGTCATAATACCTTCAAGAGGCTCTGTTGTCGGTTCGGGGTTTTCTTCTTCGGGTGGGGTCATATTGGTATCTAAAAATGCATCATCACAACTAAATAAGAAACCAAAAGCAATGAAAGCAATTAAAATAAAGATGCTATTTTTTTGCATGATTTTTTATTCTAAGGTATCGACGAATTTATTTCGTCGTTTAAATTTTTAATTTATCTCTAATTAACGACGAATGAATTCGACCTGTACAGATAAATTTATTTTGAAGATTTTTTATAAAATCATATCAAACTTGACAAAATAGGTTGTACGGATTAGGCTGATTGAGCTGATTTATACGGATTTCTAAATACGACTTTTAAAAATCTGTATTAAAATCCGCCTAATCCGTTTAATCCGTACAACCTATCCTCCTAGAATAGATAGTTAATTACTATTAAATCTCTTTTCCAATTTTATCTGTATAGGTCGAATGAATCCGTCGGTACTAAACCAGCAGCAATTATGCCAAGGGACATCTAAAGCTTCTTTAAATAAACGTCAATTTTTAATTTTTAATTATAATTTTAAA
>CALLVC010000558.1 GCA_938010785.1 uncultured Saprospiraceae bacterium | reverse complement strand
TCTACGGCTGCCATTGTTTGTTTATTGTGCGTTACTACAATAAACTGAGAACGCTCCGCAAACTTCTTAATAATGTTATTGAATTTTTCAATATTGGCATCATCCAAAGGTGCATCAACCTCATCAAAAATACAGAATGGTGCTGGCTTTAATAGGTAGAGCGCAAAGAGTAGTGCCGTAGCGGTCAAGGTCTTTTCTCCACCTGATAATTGACTGATAGATTGTGGGCGTTTTCCTTTTGGCTTGGCAGTAATTTTAATACGAGAGTCTAAAGGATTATCTGGTTCCTCTAGTACTAAATCACAAACATCATCTTTGGTAAACAAACTCTGGAACACTTCAATAAAGGCAACTCTTACTTTCTCAAAGGCTTCCATAAATTGAGCAGTGGCAGTAGTTTCTATTTCAGCAATAGTTTCAATCAAGGAATTTTTGGCATTGACGACATCATCTCTCTGTTTGGTGATGGTGTCATAACGTTCCTTAATTTCATTATATGCTTCCACTGCCATTGGATTAATTTCGCCGTAATTATCCAATCGTTTTTTCAATTTTTCTACCTTTGCTTGTAAGTCATCTCGCTTAAGTCCTTCTTTTGGTTCCATTGCAATCACCTCATTGATGGAAATTTGGAACTCCAATTTCATTCTTTCTCCTATAGAAGTAAGGTTCAGTTTAATGTCGTTAAACTTATCTTTTAAATTATTTATAAGGCTTTGCGTATCTAAGTATTTACGATTAGACTTTCGCAAGTTATCTTCCATTTCTGTGATAAATCCTCTTGCCTTAAAGTAGGCTTGTTCTGCTGTGCCTAGCGTTTTGGATTTTTCCTTTTTCACTTCATAAGCTTCTAAAAGTTTGACTTCTAAAACTTTCATTTGCTTTAATAATTCTGAGATTTCACCATCAGAACTACTTATCGTTGCTAAATCATTCTCCAATTTTTCTTTTAACTCGACTAACTGCTTTTCTCTAAAGGTCAACTCTTGCTGAATGGTATTGACCATGTTTTGTTGCTTGATAAAAGCAATATTCTTCTCATTAAAATCGTGATTGGCAACACTCATCTTATTGGCTACTTCCTTGAAAGTATCGTCAGTGTTGGACAATTTAGATTTCGAGTCTTCGGCAGTTTTTCGCTTGATACCTAACTGCTCGTCAATGACCTTATTTTCGTCTTTAATTTTAGAAATTCTAAGTTGATTCTCCTCAATTTTAGCAGTTACTTCACTTGCAAAAGATTCAAAGTTTTCAATACGTGTTTGAACAGAAACTTTCTGCTGATTCAACTGGTTGAATAGTTGTTTCTCAGTATTGATAGAAACCTTACTGGAATTTTCTTTAAGTGTTTTTAGATTGGATTTTAATTCTAAAAGGGTAGTGGTATGTTTGTCTTTTTTCTTATCTAACTCACTTATCGCTTTTTCTAGAACTTCTAAATTCTTCTTTCTCCCGATTTTCTTACCTTCAAATAAACCAACAGAACCTCCAGATAAACTAAACTTTTTCTTAATAAACCCACCGCTTTTAGATAATAAAACGATTTTTTGGTCTTCTACTTTTTCTGACAATTCACCCACTTCTTTGTCCGTCAAGAAGACATTTGACAATAAATGACTGACTAAATGGGTGTATTTTTCATCGACTTCCACTAGCTCCGTGGCTCTTTGGAAATTGCCAAAAGTAGTCATCGATGGAGCATAGTCAGCAAAAGCATCTAAAATGAAAAAGTTAGCCTTTCCTTTCTGAGTTCTATTCAATAATTTTACCGCACTTAAGGCCGCTTCCATATTCTCAACCACATAATAATTTAAGTAAGGGTCGAGGTAATTTTCAATAGCTACTCGATATTCTTCGTTGACATAAATGATGTCGGAAAGCAAAGGAGCTTTATTTTTCCACTCTTTGTTGTTACTCAAAAATTTAATCGACTCAGGAAATCCTTCCAAATTATCGACCATACTTTTGGTCAATTTAAATTCGTTTTCCTTTGCGTCTAACTTCCGACTTATCCCTGCTATAGTGTCATTTAAAACGCTAATTTCTTTTTCAGTCCGTTCTATTTCAATTTGTCTTTCTCCTTCTTTTTTCTCTAAGTTTTCTATTAAGCTACCTTGTTTTTCGGTTTTTTCAGTCAATTCCTTTAATTGGACACCAAGGGTATCAATTTCCCCTTGTCTACCCATGATTTCTTGCTGATTTTGTAATAAAGAACGACCTAAAGATTCCAATTGATTAGTATTAATGGCCGTATTCTTTTCCATTTCAAAAATGGCACGTTCCATACTTTGTTGGGCCTCCAGAAATTGGTCTAAGTCTGATTTTAAGGTTGAGTGACTTGCTTTAATTTTTGTCAATTCCTCTTCTGCCTTTTCTAATAAATCGTCTAATTCTGCCTCTTTTCGTTTCTCTTCATTAATACGAGAGCGGTAGTCTACCACTTCTTCATCAAGCTGAGTGATTCTAGCTTTAGCGACATTTATTTGAGTACCTAATTTCTCCTTATTATCTTTTGTAAATAAAGAACGCTGTTCTAAAATCCGTTTCTCATTTTCCATCTCCCTAATCCCACCTACTAAAACGTTTAAGCCCTTTTGACTTTCAGATAAATTCTTTTCGTAGTCAAGATTTTGTCGTTTTTCTTCCTCTATTTTTGCCTCTAACTGTCGATTATCAATCTCTAGTTGTCGAAACCCATCCATCTCCGTGGTCAATCGGGTCTCAATAGATTTATAATCTTCTTTGTATTCCGCTACTTGGAACACAGCTAAATCTAAAGCTAATTCTTTATAGTTTTTCTTAATTTCGTAATATCGTTCTGCTCGTTTTGCTTGTTTTTCTAGCGACTTTAAATTCCCTTCAATCTCAAATAATAAATCTTCAATTCTTTCTAAATCGTCTTCCGTATTTTTAAGCTTATTTAAGGTCTCTCGCTTCCTTTTTTTATATTTGGAAATACCTGCCGCTTGCTCAAACATTCTTCGTCGAGCATTTTCTTTATCACTCAATAAATCATCGACCATATTTAAGGCGATAATCGCATAAGAGTTAGAACCAATTCCAGTATCTAAAAACAGGGAAGTTACATCTTTTAAACGGCAGGGAACATTATTAAGGCGGTATTCACTTTCTCCACTTCTATACAACATTCTGGTCACTGTGACCATATTATACTCTGTGGGAAGTAAGTTTTTGGTATTCTCAAAAGTTAAAGAAACAGAGGCCGCGCCACTAGGTTTACGCTTTTTGGTACCATTAAATATGACACTGGTCATTTTATCTAAACGCAATTCTTTACTCTTCTGCTCACCCAATACCCATCGAATTGCATCTACAATGTTGGATTTACCAGAACCATTTGGCCCAACTACACCAATGACATCTTCATTGAAGTGAATTTGAGTTAAGTCTGCAAAACTCTTAAATCCTTTTATTTCTAGTGTGCGCAATCTCATAAGAGAACAAAAATACAGGTATTTTGGATTTAATCGTAATCCT
>CALLVC010000557.1 GCA_938010785.1 uncultured Saprospiraceae bacterium | reverse complement strand
CCTACGTTTTTTAATTTTTCAATCTCTTTTACCAAATTGGCAAAAAAGTCAGCAGAGGTAAACTCTGTTGTTTTAAAATTAACTTTTACTTCCGCAGCAGGGAAAGGATTAATGCCTAAGTCCTTAATTTTTTGCAAGGATTCCCGTCTGACCAACTCCTGTTCGCTTAGATTGTTTGACATGTTAGTTGAATACTAGTTTCTGGATACTGGTTGCTAGATGCTTGGTTTCGATAATATTCCGCATCTAGTATCTAGTATCTATGTTTAATTTAAATATTGACTAATTAACCCAGGTTGCGGACAACTGGTAGCACCGTGCTTTAGCCTGTCCTGTTCAGCGACCTTTAGGTCGGTACTTAATAATATTTTTAGTAAAATCAAGGTCTAAAGACCTTTAACGGGACAGGATAAACCTGCCCGCTGCGCAGTCAGGCGGGTCCTGTGCTACCAGTTTTTACTTCTCCGCACCTCAAATTAATTAATTAGGAAAAAAAATTGATAATCAATTCAATTCCCCTAAAAGTCCGCAAAAATAGCGGTATTTAGAAAAACTAACGAAGGAATCAAAAAGTTTCTTTGGTTTTGGGAAAGAGACTCCTAGTTTTTGACGCTTAGAGGAATTAAAATCCCTTTTTTACTGGACTTCTTCTTCAGAATTCCTTAAATTGAACACATCAAAGACAATAAACGATTCCCACAATTAGTTTATTGACTAAATTCCCCACCTATTTTATCTCCTTCGCAATAAAAAGACTAATTTTTTTCAACCCTTAATTTTCCCTTTATAAGTAGAAATTCTACCTAAATAATGATAAAAAAATAATTCCGTCCTTTAGCATTTTGCTTTAGCTTCCTTTTCTAACCAGCATAGCTGTTTATAAAAGAAAACTAAAACAAAATGACGGATTTATTTTTTCATGATTATTAAACTTTTGACTTTTAATTGATTAGTAACATTGAAAATAAATGTTCAAATCCACCTAACCACTTTGCAGAAAGGTTTCGACTTTGAAAGGATTGATGGCCAATACTTTTAAATTTTAGATTTGTAATTTAAAATTTTCAATTTTACTTACCGTGTTACCCACTAGCACTTCCAATTTATTAGTCAATATTTTTTAGAACATATCCAAAATTACGTTAATGAGACCGTTAATGCTTTTATTACTTGTCTGCTTATGCAGCGCCTTCACTCCTGCTAACGAATTACGAAAAGGGGTCATGATAGTAGAATTTGACCACCTAAAAGCCGAAAATGGCATCGTAGAAGTTTCCCTTTATAATGATGGTTCTACCTTTCTAGAAGCGGGGCATGCTTCTTTCAAAAAACGACAAAAAGTGGTTGATGGCAAAGTACGTATCGTCTTTGACAATATTCCTTATGGAGATTATGCGGCTGTTTCCTATCACGATATTAATGAAAATAAAGAAGTGGACCGCAATTTTGTCGGTATTCCTAAAGAACCTGTTGCTGTTTCAAGACTCACTAAAAAAAGATACTCTAAGCCACAATTTAATGATGCTAAAATAGATTTTAATCAACCTCAAATGTTAGTTAAAATGGTTTTTGTGAAGTATTAGTAATTATTCTATTTAAGCTTTCTAATCTTGCTTTAAAATAATATGCCAACCGTTTCGTTTTGTCTTAACGTAGAGGTTGTCTCATAAGTCCTTTTTTGAAAAATAGCACCAAATAAAGTACTGATTTCTTTCCTTGCACGATACATTTCCCCCTTTGGAGGGGGATAGGGGGAGGAAATCCACATTTTATTCGGTTTTCAAATTTTAAGTTTACTTATGAAACAGCCACAACAACTGCATTAACGAAATAACAACTATGGTAAAAATAGGCTTACTAGGTGTCGGACATCTAGGAAAGATACATTTGAAATGCCTGCAAGCAATTGATTCCTTGATAGTCACAGGATTTTATGACCCTAATGATACTAATGCTCATAAAGTCCTACAAGATTATCCCAATCTCAAACGCTTTGCTACAATTGATGAATTGATTGCCCAATCCGAAGCGGTAGACATTGTCTCCCCTACTATCACTCATTTCAAATTAGCGGCGACGGCTATTAAAGCTGGGAAGCATGTTTTTATAGAAAAACCATTGACCCATACTTTAGCCGAAGCTAAAAAATTAGTTGTACTTTCGGCAAGTCATAAAGTAAAAGTCCAAGTAGGTTACGTAGAACGATTTAACCCTGCTTTTTTAGCCATCCAACATATTCCACTCAATCCACTTTTTATTGAAGCACACCGATTAGCTATGTTCAATCCTAGAGGGACAGATGTTTCCGTGGTTTTGGATTTGATGGTACACGACTTAGATTTAATTTTAAAAATTGTAAAAGCACCTTTAAAATCAGTGGAAGCAAGTGGCGTTGCCGTCGTGAGTACATCGCCTGATATTGCCAATGCTCGCTTGGAATTTGCCAACGGAGCGGTCGCAAATTTAACGGCAAGTAGGATTTCTATGAAACGGATGCGTAAATTGCGACTTTTTCAAAAAGAAGCTTACATCAGTCTC
>CALLVC010000556.1 GCA_938010785.1 uncultured Saprospiraceae bacterium | reverse complement strand
GGGTTTTCTTATAAAAATGGAATATCTGAGCAAATGTTGATTTTCTGGGACATTCCCGAAATAAATTCGGGACAGGCAGAGTCCCAGAAAATCAAAAAAGGGTTTTAAAGGGTGAGCTAAGTATTTTTATAAGAAAACCCTTTTCATCAACAAAACGAACCAACGTATGAAACAGGTACTTAAATATTTGCTCTTTGGTTTTCTAGGACTTTTGTTAATTGCGGTACTGTTTATCGGCAGTGTTTTTTATAGGGCAAAAGTTGGACTATCCATTTATGAGTCAGACCCACCAATGCTACCAGCAGAAATGAAAGATTTCTCGGTTCTATTGTTTAGTAAAACCAATGGATTTCCACATACTGAAGCTATTGAAGCAGCTATTCCTGCCTTTGAAAAAATGGCCGAGAAAAATGATTGGACACTCTATACTACCAACAACGGAGCGGTATTTAATCCTGCACAATTAGCCAAATTTGATGTGGTCCTATGGAGCAATGCGACAGGAAGAAACTTAACCGATGAACAACGGGAAGCATTTAAAACATATATCGAGAATGGAGGAGGATTTGTCGGGATTCATGGAGCAGGCGATGCCTCTCACCATTGGGATTGGTATTATGAAAATTTAATTGGCGCCCATTTTTCTCATCACTCACTTAATCCACAAATTCAAGAAGGGACGATAAATTTAGAATGTGATTCTATTAACAATTATCTTTGTTTAGGCTTGCCAACTAGTACAAAAAGGGCTGATGAATGGTATGTATTTACAGACAATCCAAGAAATAATGGATTTACGGTTTTATATACCTTAGATGAAAGTAACTTAACCATGAATGGAAATATTCCCATCCTAATCAATGATAAGGATTTTGGAATGGGAGCTGACCACCCAATCGTTTGGTACAAGTGTTTGCCTAATGATGCACGGACTTTTTATTCAGCAATGGGACATACTGGGGCTAGTTTTTCGGAGACAAATTATTTAGACATACTAGAAAGAGGCATAAAATGGGCAGGAAAAACGATTGGAGATTGTCAATAATAGTTTCTTAGACAAATTTTAAAAATTGCAATACTTGTTCTTTAAATTTTTTGGAAATAGGTAGTTTTTTGTTATCGGTCATCACTAATTGGCCGCCTGATTGTCTCAAGTATAAATGTGCATGATGCATATTAACGAGATAAGATTGATGAATTCTAATAAAATAATTACTCTCTAAGCAAGCTACCGTTTGTTTTAGATTTCGAGAAATCAGCATCGTTTTTCCATTTGCAAAGAATACTTGGGTGTAATTCCCATCTCCTTTACAATAAAGAATATTTTCTTGATTAACGAGGCGATATCCTTCTTTCATCGGTAGCGCAATGACTTTATTGACAGTATTCATTTGAAAGGTTAAATTAGCGTATTCATTTTTTCAAATTTAGGGGGTATGCAAAATATATCAATAAAGGTATAACACAATGCTTGTAAGGATTAACACTTATCTTTCCTATTTTTATACGTATCATTCTAAATAGGGGATACCTATATACCCCAGTAGGGCAGGTTCGTCGGTACTTTAAGCCAAACTATTGAGAACTTACTTTAAATAACCTCAATAATTCTTTCTTATCCACTAAAATAAACATAAGCCGCCACAATCAACACACAAACTAAAATAGAAGCATAAACCTCCATTTTAGAATAGCTCGCTTTCACAGCAGCTTGGTCTTCCGCAGAAACAGTTCCCATAGCAAGCCCTGCAATGCGTTCATAATCAGGTGCTTCTGTTCGATAACTGACAACCACCATGACGATAGCACTCACTAAGAAAATAAGTAAACTATAATATTGGAAAAAGATATTATTGACAATCCAAAAGAAAGACCCTTCTTCATAAACATGACCAGAAAGTGCAACAGGAGTATCAACCGCTAATCGGAATAAACCCATTAAAAAACCAATACCTAAAGTCCAGAGTGCGCCTTTTGCATTCATCCGTTTATTAAAAATACCGAAGAAAAAGACCACAAAAATCGGTGGGGCGAGATACCCTTGGACACTCTGCAAATACTCGTAGAGTCCTCGACTACCTTGTATGACGGGTATCCAAAGTAGCCCGATAACCACCATAACTGCGGTCGCAATTCTACCAATTTTTACTAAATCTTCTTCTGATGTATTGGGTCTAAATTTAGAATAAAAATCCATTGTAAATAGCGTAGAGGAGGCATTAAAAACACCAGCTAAAGAACTCATCAATGCGGCCAGAAGCCCTGCCACCACGATTCCTCTAATACCTGCGGGCAATACATTAGCGACCAATAATGGAAAAGCTTGTTGCGCATTAGCCGTAATCAAATTACCATCCGCATCCATAATCGCTTCTCGAATGCCACCGATTTTATCCGTTTCTGCTAAGGCAAAACAAATAATACCAGGAATAATGAAGATAAAAACAGGTAATAATTTTAAGAAAGCTGCGGCAATTGTCCCTTTTCTAGCTTCAGATAAGCCATTGGCACCCAACATTCTTTGGACAATATATTGGTCTGTACACCAATACCATAAACCAATAATTGGCGCACAGAATAACATCGTTATCCAAGGATAATTGGTGTTAAAATACCAAGCTTGAGTAGTCTCTGTTTTTATTGGTGCCCAAGTACTTTCCAATCCTTCTGGAATAATTGGTCGCCATAAATTAAAAGCTTCTGACCCTGCAATGGCACGCAATTCTCCCCAACCTCCTAAGGCATCCAAACCATACCAAGTCACCAAAATAGACCCGATTATGAGAATAACGGTTTGTATCGCTTCGGTATAGGCGACTGCTTTTAATCCCCCAAGTGTACTATAAATACCAGTCAAGACAATCACCAAAATAGACCCAAACCAAAAGCTATTTAAGCCAAAAAAGTTAATATCTGGTAGCAATACCCCGAATACAATTCCTCCTGCAAAAATCCCTACCGCGACTTTGGTCAAGACATAAGCGACCAAAGAAATCATCGACAAGACCCATCTAGCGGTTTCGGAGTACCGTTTTTCCAGAAATTCGGGCATGGTATAAATCTTGGAGCGCATATAGAAAGGCGCTAAAATCCAACCTAACACCAGCAAACACCAAGCATGCAGCTCATAATGCGCCTGAATTACTCCATCTGTCGCACCAGACCCCGCTAAACCTACAATGTGTTCCGACCCAATATTGGAAGCAAAAATAGAAGCGCCTACGACAAACCAACCCAAATCACGTCCTGCTAAGAAAAAGTCTTCCGAAGTATCATCATTTTGACGAATCACCCACCAAGCGATACCTAAAATAAGGGTGAAGTAGCCAAAAATGATAACCCAATCTATTGTATCTAATACAGTCATTTCGTTTTGTTTTGAAAGGAGAATGAATATTTCGACCTAAGTAAATGAATTTTGTGGAGATTTTATAGGAAAGAGGCTATGAAAAAAGAAAAGTATTGATTTTCGATGGAATAGTATAACTAAACAATAGAGCAAAATTAAGATGATAATTTTCTTTTTTAGTGTACTAAACAAACGTGTTCTGTTATCATCTGTTCTTTTTTCATTGAAAAAAAGAAACAAAGTCAAGTCAAGAAAAATCCGAATTATGCTATCAAATCTGAGGCTAATCTTCCTAGCTAAATTTAAAAAATACAATCATAGGAACTAATTTTCTGAATCATGGGTTTTTCTTTCCAACAACCATAAAATATTTTCAACTTAAGATAAATGAAATTACATCTATTACATACCGAGGTCGAAAGATTGAATAGCCTAGTCTATGACGGATAAGTAATGGAATAAATTTCCTCTAAAAGCCTCATAGATGCCCATCTATGGGGCTTTTTTTATCAACATATGCCATGTAGCTTAATTGGTAAAGTGCCAGAATGTGAATCTGGAGGATGCGGGTTCAAGTCCCGTCGTGCGCATCGAATAATAGACCACCAATCTATTTGTAAATCAATAAACTGTGGTTTGGTAAACCCTTATACATTTTTAAAAAATGAGACTCTTTCGACCAGTCAATCAAGCAGAATTGGATTTAATTATCGCGGCTAATTGGCAAGCATTTCCGCCACGACTAGCTGGACAGCCAATTTTCTATCCAGTTTTAAATGAGGCCTATGCAAATCAAATAAGTAAAGAGTGGAATGTCCCGACTTATGGAGTGGGGCATGTACTTCAATTTGAAGTAGCCAATAGCTTTTTGGAAAATTATGAAGTTCAAAAAGTAGGCTTAGATCACCACTTAGAATTG
>CALLVC010000555.1 GCA_938010785.1 uncultured Saprospiraceae bacterium | reverse complement strand
TCAAGTAAAATTTTCGGAACAGCAATACTATAATTTCTTTATGCCCAAATTTGCTAAAAGGGCCAATCGAATTGCCACCGTTTCGGAATATTCTAAAATGGATATTCACCAACAATACCAGATTCCTTTGGATGCTATTGACGTGGTTTATAATGGCGTGCGAAAATCTTTTCAACCGCTGGATGAATCAACAAAAACGACGATTAAAGCAAAATATAGTAAAGGACAAGCTTATTTTTTTTACATCGGTGCTGTGCATCCACGAAAAAATATTCATCGAGTCATTACCGCTTTTGACCAGTTCAAACAAAGTACCAATGCGCCTACTAAATTATTAATTGCTGGTCGATTTGCTTGGCAAACAGGGGTGGTCAAAGATGCTTATGACCAAGCTACTTTCAAAGCTGATATTGAATTTTTAAACTATGTGACAGATGAGGAAGTCCCGCTTTTAATGGGCAGTGCCTTAGGGTTTGTTTATGTGTCCTTATTTGAAGGCTTTGGAATCCCCTTATTAGAAGCCATGAACTGTGAAGTCCCGATTATAACCGCGAATGTTTCTTCTATGCCTGAAGTCGTTGGAGATGCGGCGATTACTGTTTCACCAGAATCCATTAAAGCCATTCAACAGGCTATGGTAGAAATTTATTCGGCTCCTGAAAAACGAAATACATTAATCAATTTTGGTAAACAACAACGAGAACAATTTAGTTGGGACCAGACGGCTAGTAAGCTAATGAAGAGTTTGACTAAAACTTTAGAAAAGTAATAAAATCCGTTATCCTTCAATAATCCGTTGTCTATTTTTTACAACGAATTATTAAAGGACAACGGATTAAAATTAAGTTATCAATTTCAATTTATATATCTAGCAGAGTACGTAGCTTTGCGCAAAAAATAGTATGTCAGCAACCATCCATAAAAGTACCCCTGCCAAACACATCGTCCTTTTAGAAATAGACAACCCACCTGCTAATAGTCTAGCCAAAGTCATCAAACTAAGATTCATCGAATTATTAGATGAATTAGAAAAGAACAAAAATATTCGTGCGTTGATTATCACTGGCCGAGGGAATAAATTTTGCGTAGGTGATGATTTGAAAGAAGCCATTGTCAATAGTAAAATAAACGGAGCAATTACCAAAAACCTCAAAGCCTTCGGTAGTATTATGGATAGAATAGAAGCCTTGCCTTTTCCTGTTATTGCCGCAATTAATGGTTGGTGTATTGGTGGCGGTTTGGAATTAGCGCTTTGCTGTGATATTAGATTAGCCGTCGATAATGCTCAGTTTATTTGTGCAGGAGTCAATGTTGGATTGACTGCTTCTGGCTATCGACTGCCTAGAATTGTTGGGGTGGGTCCTGCTAAACATATGCTATATACGGGTGCATCCCTCCCCGTTGAAAAAGCAGCACAATATGGTTTGGTCACAGGAGTTTATACAAAAGAGGAATTAATGCCTACTGCTTTGGAATTAGCCCAATTAATTGCCAGTAAAGCTCCTTTAGCGGTGCAATCCACTAAAAGAATTGTCGATACCGCCTTTGATTTAGATTTACCCGCCGCTCAAGATTTCCAAGAAAAAGAATTGCTCACCTTATCGGATAGTCAAGACCATAAAAGGGCTTTAGCTGCTTTTGTGGCTAAGGATAAGCCTGTTTTTGAAGGGAATTAATGTATTTTCCTACTTAAAAAAACTCCATCAATATTTTTTTAACACATAGTCAAAATAGTATTTTCACATAGTGAACATAGTTTTAATATCTAGTTGGGTAAAAGAAAAATAGTATAAAAATAGGGCCCGTTCTACAAATATTACTTTACCATGAAACAAAAATAGCAGTTTTGACTAAAATAATAGTATTTTTGTATAAAACTAATACTAAAAGTACTTCATGGAAGGTTTAAAAACCAGAGAAAAAATAATCCTTACAGGAAAAAAACTGTTTAATCAACATGGCTTTGGTGCAACCACCTTGTACCAAATTGCCCAAGAATTGAATATAAGCAGAGGAAACCTGACGTATTACTTTAAAGAGAAGACAGACCTTTTAGTAGTAATTACCGAGGAAATGACCGCCAAGTACAAAACTAAAATGGTCGAAACACAGTTTCCTTCTTGGGAAAACACCAATAATGCCACCAAAGCTTTTCACGAGTTACAAAAAGAATACGGCTTTATTTTCCAAGATAAACAAGTAATGGCATTTCCATTTGTGAAAGCACAAATTGAACAGATATATAAAGATGATGTAAAGCGACAGATGGCAATGATTTCTTTTTCCATTCAAGTGGGCAACATGCGCAAAGAAATTATTCCTGGGACCTACCATAATTTATGTCGCACTCTATGGATGAACGCCTTTTTCTGGTTACTCTCCGATATTTATCAAGATTTGGACAAAGAAACGGGTTGGGATAAGATTGCTTGGAGTTTGGTTTTACCACATTTTACGGAGAAAGGATTGACTGCTTTTAAGGAGCATTTTGGGGAGACATATTATCTGTCTCTAGGAAAAACATATCAGCAATATGCGGAGAAATCCATAAATTTTTAAACTGGTAGCAAAGCCTTCAGGCTTTCCCGTAACGGGGTTGTGTAAAAAGTCGATTTTATCAATAAATTATTATTTTTAATAAAATGTTTATCGTTGATTATTTTGGTTTTAAACATGTAAAATATTATAACATTTTACATGTTTTGACTTTCTACACAACCCCAGTGTATCGCTTAAAATCATAGTTAACCAATGAAAACAGACCTAAAGGTCTTTGACAGGAAAGCCTGAAGGCTTTACTACCAGAAAAAATGAACAAAAATGAAAATCGAACTAATAAAAGGAGACCTCACTAAAATTGAAATAGATACCATTGTCAATGCAGCAAATTCTTCTTTATTAGGCGGCGGTGGCGTAGATGGCGCAATACATCGAGTAGGTGGGCCAGAACAAGAAGGAAAACATCGAGCAAAGTATGGAACTAATTTACTAGGAAAGCTTTCCAGCGCATTAACAAAAGAGTAAACTATTCCTCCTAAATTTTATGCTTCCACAAATAATAATCAGTAATCTAAAAATCACACAAATAAATAAATATGAATTTCGTACTAACAGAAGAACAAATAATGATACGCAATGCCGCTAGAGACTTTGCCAAAAGCGAATGTCTACCAGGCGTAATTGAAAGAGATACCCACATGACCCATGCCACCGAACAAATCAAAAAACTAGGCGAATTGGGCTTTATGGGCATGATGGTACCACCTGAATATGGTGGTTCTGGTATGGATACCATTTCCTATGCTATTGCAATGGAAGAAATTTCTAAAATTGATAATTCGGTATCGGTTTGTATGTCGGTACAAAATTCATTGGTCTTGTATGGTATCGAAGCCTTTGGGACGGAGGAACAAAAAGCAAAATATATCCCTGATTTAGCAAGTGGAAAAACCATCGGTGCATTCTGCTTATCTGAACCAGAAGCAGGAAGTGATGCCACTAGTCAAAGTACAACTGCCGAAGATAAAGGCGATTACTACTTATTAAATGGGACGAAGAACTGGATCACCAACGGTAAAAAAGCAGGGACGTATATCGTGATTGCACAGACCGATGCCGAAAAAAGACACAAGGGCATTAACTGTCTGATTGTTGAAGCTGGTTGGGAAGGCGTTACCACAGGCATCAAAGAAGATAAATTGGGGATTCGTTCTTCGGATACGTCTTCGGTGATGTTTGCGGATGTAAAAGTACCGAAAGCCAATAGAATTGGTCCAGATGGTTTTGGTTTTAAATATGCGATGAAAACCTTAGATGGTGGTCGTATTGGGATTGCAGCGCAAGCCTT
>CALLVC010000554.1 GCA_938010785.1 uncultured Saprospiraceae bacterium | reverse complement strand
GGTATTAATAACACCTGCGGCAAATCCTCCAAAAATTGCGATGCCGTAATGATACCATTCTAATTCCATAGGAAATTTATTTTTAATACAGTAGATTTTATTCGAAAAGTTGTCTTAAGTCCAACCGTGAACCGTATGCCGCAGAGCTGTTAAGTTCTGTTTCACAAGAGGTAAAATGCCTGCCTGCCTGCCAGCAGGCTAAAGTTTTTTCCAATGATTTTAATTTGCAAGATGTAATCTTCCCCGCTGGCGGGGACCGAGGGGTGGGGACCGAGGGGTGGAATTTTCCTAAATTTAGCCTTTTCCACCCTCCAACTCCCGCGAGCGGGAGAGAACGCAATAGAAAACCTTTGAATTTTAATAAAAACTTTAACACTTTAAAGTTTGGATAAATAGCACTTAACAGCTCTGTCGTATCCCGTGAACCGAATAAAGCCTATTAATCAACAATTTGTCGAGCAAATAAAATCTTAGGTTTCCAGTAAGAGGAGTGCGTGATATTATCTTTTCGAACGCCTTTAGAACTCGTACTGTGAATCACGACAATTCCTTTTTTATCATTAGAAACAACCATGGCAACATGGGAAATTTTATTACGCCCTGTTCCTGTAAAGAAGATTAAATCTCCTGCTTTAGTATCTCGGGTTTTTATTTTTTGTCCGAATTTCGCTTGAGAAAGAGAACTTCTAGAAATATCAATATTTACTTTGTCATAAACGTAGGCTGTAAAACCAGAGCAGTCAAATCCTTTTGGAGTAGTACCACCATATTTGTACTTGCTACCAATTAATTTTTCTCCTTGTTCTACTAGTTTATACCTAACTTTGGAATCACTAGTACTTTTAGGAGTGTACCCTTCTGGAATTTTTTCTGCTTTAGGAGGAGTGTCCTGACTATAGTAAAGTGTAGAACAAGCATGAAAGCACCCCAAAAGAACGACAAAAGAAACTACTTTTCGCATAGATAAGGGAGTAAGGTTTATAGGAGATTAAATAACGTGTAGAACTTTACATTATTTTTAAATTCAATTTTAAAACAATATTTTAACAAAGTATTCGTAAAAGATGAAGTCAAACTTAATAAGTTTATGCTTAATTTCGTTTATAGAATAATAAAATTACACAAAAAGGTTGCTAATCCGTGAGTCAACAAACTATACCAACAAAAATCAAGCATGCTTTTCTGAGCAGTAAAGAAAAGTTGAAAACAAAATTTCAGCCATTATATAATAAATGGTTAGCTGCAAGAGAACAGTATCCTAAAGGTGCTTGGGTTGCTTTAATTGGTGGAAGCCTAGGTATATTCAGTATCTTATTTGTCACCATCTTTTTTATCTCCATTCGATTTGAATTTTTTGATACCTTACCCACTTCCGAAGAATTAGCCGAAATAGAAAACAGCAATGCTTCCCAAGTTTATACAGAAGATGGGCAAGTACTCGGAAAATATTACCTCCAAAATAGAATTAACGCCAGCCTTGACGAAATTTCCCCTGACTTATTAAATGCTTTAGTAGCGGTGGAAGATGTACGTTTTTTTGACCACGATGGAGTCGATGTAAAAGCATGGTTTAGGGTATTTTTTAAATCAGTGCTAATGCAAGATGAGTCGTCAGGTGGAGGAAGTACCTTAAGCCAACAACTTGCCAAAAACTTATTCAATCGGAAACGATATAAAATCCTATCGCTGCCTGTTAATAAGGTCCGAGAAATGATAATCGCCAAGAGATTAGAACGAATTTATTCTAAGCAAGAATTATTGACACTTTATTTGAATACCGTTTCTTTTAGCGATAATACTTTTGGTGTAAAAGTAGCTTCGAAGCGATTTTTTAATACAAATCCGAAAGACATAAAGTTAGAAGAAGCAGCAGTTTTGGTAGGGATGTTAAAAGGGACAAGTTATTATAATCCGCTGAACCATCCAGATAGAGCGCAAGATAGGCGAAATACGGTGTTGTCTCAAATGGTAAAGTATGGGTATTTAGCTAAAAACACCGTTGATTCGATTCAAACGAAGCCAATGAAACTAAAGTATTCGATGGAAGGAAATACGGAGGGTAGTGGCACCTATTTTAGAGAACATTTGCGACAAGAATTAAAAAGTTTACTAAAAGACCATAAAAAAGAAGATGGCAGTGCTTACAGTATTTACACAGACGGCTTAAAGATTTATACCACTATTGATGCTCGATTGCAACGATACGCAGAAGAGGCGGTTGCAGAACACATGCGTAAACTGCAAGCTGATTTTTTTAACCATTGGAAAAAAGGTCCGTCTAAAGAGGTTCGTGCAGAAATTGAAAAGATTGTTCGTAAAACAGCTTTATACAAACGCTTGAAAAAAGAAGGGCAACCTCAGGCTATCATTGATGGGCATTTTCAGAAAAAGCGGAAAATGACCATTTTTACTTGGGATGGAGAAGTCGAAAAAGAAATGAGTAAACTGGATTCGATTGAATATTATTTCATGCTGTTGAATACAGGATTCCTAGCGATGGAGCCTAAAAATGGGCATATCAAAGCTTGGGTTGGTGGAATTGATAATAAATATTTCCAGTATGACCATGTAAAATCGACTCGTCAAGTAGGGTCTACTTTCAAGCCGTTAGTTTATGCGACAGCTTTGGAGCAAGGGACACCACCTTGTGAGTATATTCATAATCGACTCACGATTTATACGGAGTATGATGATTGGAAACCAGAAAACTCCGATGGAGATTATGGTGGAGTTTACTCGATGGAAGGCGGATTAAGTAAATCGGTGAATGCCGTAACCGTTGATTTAATCATGCGGTCGGGTATTGATTCGGTGAAATACTTAGCAGAGCAAATGGGAATTACTTCTACGATTCCCGCTGTACCCTCAATTGCTTTAGGCACAGCAGATATTTCCTTATACGATATGGTGAAAGTGTATGGGACATTTGCCAATAAAGGCTTGAAAACGACACCTAAATACATTCGGCGGATAGAAACTAAAACAGGAGAAGTTTTAGTGAATTTAGATGAAGAACAAGTTGAACAAGAGCGAGTGATGAAGGAAGAAACGGCTATCATTATGACCAATATGTTACAGTCCGTCGTGGATAGTGGGACCGCTCGCCGCTTGCGATATCAGTATCATTTAAGGAATGATATTGCGGGAAAAACAGGGACTACTCAAAATCATTCAGATGGCTGGTTTATGGGGTATACGCCAAGCTTAGTAGCGGGTGTTTGGGTAGGAGCAGAATCACCAAAAGTACATTTTCGAACGATAGGTTTGGGGCAGGGAGCAAATATGGCTTTACCAATTTGGGGTAGGTTTATGAATAAAGTTTATAAAGACCCGCAGTTTCGTAATTGGGAAAATGCTCGATTTGACCCACTACCCGATTCCTTACATTGGGAAATGGATTGTGCGCCCTATTTAGAAGAAATGCCAGTTTTTGTAGACTGGGAGAATTTAGAAGAAGTACCGACCTCTATTTTTGATGCCATATTTGGCAAAGAAAAAGAAGAACAAATTATCAAAGAAGACCAACCACGAACACGGACAAATAGAGAAGATAATCGACCTGCAAACCAACCACGAAAAAAGCGGAAGCCTAAAAAGAAAAAGAAGAAAAATATATTTGAACGAATATTTGGGAAGAAGAGGAATTAGTTATTCGCTGCAAAATATGCGGCGAATAATTCATTTAATCACCGCATTTCTGATTTAAAGAAGTTCCAAATAGCGTCATCTGGCATCTCTGCGACTAAATCGACGGTCTCGGAAGTCACAGGATGTTGAAAACTCAATTTCCAAGCATGAAGGTGAATAGAACGGTCTTTATTACCTCGTCTTGCGCCGTACTTTACATCCCCTTTTATTGGGGACTCAATCTTTGCTAATTGCGCTCGAATCTGATGATGCCTACCCGTTTCTAAGTCTATTTCTAGTAAAGTATAATTATCACTTTTACTAATGACTTTATAGTTTAAAATTGCCTTTTTTCCGCCTTTGATTGGTTCATCAAAGACTTGGGTCTTATTAGCTTTTTCATTTTTTCTAAGGTAATGAACGAGTTGTCCTTCGTTTTTTGCTGGTGCTTTTTTTACAACGGCTAGATAAGTTTTTTTAATAGTCCTTTCTTGGAACTGTGCATTCATTCTAGCCAATCCTTTTTTAGATTTAGCTAAAACAACGACGCCACTTGCAGGGCGGTCAATTCGATGAATGATAAATAGATTGGATTTGGCATATATCTCGCCTAAGTCTTGCAAGGATTTTGTGGCAGTCTTGTCAGGTTGGATAGGAATGCCTGCGGGTTTATTAAAAGCAATTAATTGATTGTTTTTATAAAGTACCCAGTCGCTAATTTTAAAATTTTCTGTTGGCAAAGTAATGATTTTGTAGTGCCAAGCTCTGCTTGGTATCAAGGTAATAATAGTGCTACCAAGCAGAGCTTGGCGCTACTTTAATCTACTTCTTCGTAATCAATAAATTCCCCTCTAGGGTTTGTGTCTTCTCTACGAATATCTACCTCTCCTTCTTGGCGAAGGTCTTCTTTTTGTTGTTTTCCTTCACTTAAGGAAGGGCGAAACATAAATTTGTACATAAAATAAAGGATTGCTCCAAGAACTAAATATTTCATGATAACATTTATTTTTTCAAAATTCCTAATTTGAATCTTCTTCCTCTTCTTCTTTCTCTTCCTCAACTTTATTTTCAAAATTAACTTTAACTTCTGCTTCTACATCCCATCCTGCTCTTAATTCTTCGATATTGGCAGTAGAGATTCTTTCTGGCTGTAATTTTTTATCGTAATTACCGGTACTCCATCGCTTATTTCCATCCAAATCTTCAATCACTTTAATGGAATATTTACCAGGTAATAAGGCAGAAAAGGATGTTTTGTATTCCTTTTTGTTTTGAACTGCAAAGGCTTTAACCTCATTCTCTCCCAAAAGTAACTGAAACCAATAACTTTTAGTACTATCCATTTCCGTTGCGGTCAAATTAATATTGCCAAAATCATTTTTTGGTTTTACTGTGTAATTTAACAAAATAGTATCCGCATTCGGTTCATCGTACCAGTCAATAATTGCGGCGGGTAATATTTCTAATTGGTAAGTCGCATTTTCTTCCCATTCATGGGTAATAACTAGCGTTCTTTTTATCAAACTATCGACTTTGTAGTTAGTAGATAGTCGAGGACCTTTTTGTAAGGTAGGTTCTGAGGAGGTATCATCTGTTGTTTCTAAATTTGTTTCTAAGGTATCTTCTCTGATAATTGCAGTAGAATCCGTGATAATAACTCTTACAGGTTTTTCTTCAGCGGTGGAATCAAAGGTCACCTTTGTTTCTTCTGCCATACTATCAGTAGCCATACTATCAATAGCAGATTCTTGAAGAATTAATTTTCTAAAATTAACAAGAGAGGTATCTAAGTTTTTAAGTGGATGATTAAAAGTAATCGGAAGTGGTTTAAAAGGATTTAAAGGTATTTTTTCGCCAGCTTCTCGTTCTCTAGTTAAAGCAAGCGGGGTAATATTTTTGGCTAAAGCCCGAACTTTAAGGGTATCAACTAAAGTATCTCGTTGGAAATAAAAATTCCAATCCAAAGAATCTTGTAAATTATACCAATAGCGAATGGTATCTCCCTCGATTTCTTTATATAGCTCTTGTCCAACCACATCATAATCGATAATGGCATCATAAGGTGGTTGTTTAAAACCCATTTTTATAAAACCGTAGGTTGAGGCATCCATTTTTGGTTTCCCTAGGGTTGTATTTTCTTCAAATAGTTGTATTTGAATAGTCGTCTCCGTAGAGTCATTGATAATGATAGAGTCTAAAGTAAAACCAATTCGTTCTTTGGGGATATTAAATAGATAATTTAAATCTTGGTCTTCTAATGCAAAACCTTTGAAAGCACCTGCTTTAAGATATTTAATAGTAAATTCTCCTTTATTATCTGCCTTCCCAAAATAGTAAGGTTTTTCGGTTCGAACGACAGTATCCGCAAAATTTTCATAGAGCATAAAAAGCGCATCAGGTATGGGGTCTCCTGTTAAAACATCGGTGATGGTTCCAGACATTTCTAGTGAATCAATATAATCACCTGTGGAGAATAAGAATTGGAGATTTTCGACCTCATTTCCTTCCGTTAAATCTTTAATAGATTCTCCGAAACTAATGGCATAAGTGACTCCTTCTTTCAAAACCTCTTCTTCATTGAATTGAAATTCAGCCGTTTTAAACCCTTTGATACGCTTGACTTTAGGAATGTATTTTAACGGTGGGGAAACGACTACTTGTTTGATAACATCTCTCAACTCGATGTATTCATCAAAAACTAATTGAATATCTTTTTTTTCAAAGTTGGTTTGGAAATTTGGTGTAGATAACTCAGTAATTAAATTTGGTGGAAAAGTATCTCTTGGCCCACCGCTTAAGGGTTGCTGTTGAGCACAGGAACTGGTTACTGCATACAAGCTAAATAAATAGAAAAGTGGAAGCAGTATACTGCTTATAAGGGAATAAGTAAGGAGTTTACTTGAAGTTTTGGTAGTTGTGTTTTCCTCTTTGATGAATTTGTCTTTTTTATTATTAGAAAACATAAATTCTTTTTCCTGCTAAAATAGGAGGTTAGCTAATTAGATTAGACGATAAATTGATGAATAACTTTTTGATAACATTGGTAATCGTTAGCAAAGTCTTTAGGCTTTCCTGTCAAAGACCTTTAGGTCTATTAATATTATAAGCATCGAAAAGTCTAAAGACTTTTGAACCCAACAGGCTGATTTCGATAACTATTGGAAGTACTACCAGTTAGGCTAGTTCAGCTAATTCCATCCACCGCATCTCTTTTTCTTCTAGTTCATCTGATATTTCTCCCAATTCTTTGGAATATTTCGCAATATCCTCAGTAGAGATATTGGTATCGTTGAATTTTTGAGTAATAGTCGCCTTTTTTTCTTCTAATTTCTCAATCTGCTTTTCCAATCGTTTAAATTCTTTTTGTTGGTCTCTAGTTAAACCAGGCGTTGTTTTTGATTGGAAAGCGGGTTTTTCTTTTTTCTCTTTAGTGACCATTGATGCCAATCGTCTATCTTCAATGGCTTTGGCCTTCTCAAAAGCTCGATATTCTGTATAGGTACCGTTGTAATCTTTTATTTTTCCTTCTCCTTGAAAAACAAACAAATGCTCTACTATTTTATCCATAAAGTAACGGTCGTGTGTGACAATGATGACACAACCAGGAAATTCCATTAAAAAATTCTCTAAAATATTTAAGGTTAAAATATCCAAATCATTAGTAGGCTCATCCAGAATTAGAAAATTTGGATTTTCCATCAACACCGAGAGTAAATACAACCGTCGGCGTTCCCCACCACTTAATTGGGAGATGTAAACGCGTTGCTGTTTTCTATCGAACATAAACCGCTCGCAAAGCTGTTCTGCGGTTAACTTTTGCCCCTTATCCATCGGAATAAATTCCGCAATATTGCGAATATATTCGATAATGGTTTGGTCTTTTTCTAATTGAATGCCTTCTTGTGTATAGTAGCCAAAAACGGTATTTCCACCTATCACCACTTTTCCAGAATCTGTTCGGAGTCGTTTCGTGATTAACTTTAAAAAAGTGGACTTTCCTACGCCATTAGGGCCTACGATGCCAACGCGTTCTTTCTGTCTAAATTTATAATCAAAATTTTTGACCGCCACAAAATCTCCAAAGCTTTTACTAATATTATGTGCTTCTAGAATCTTCTTGCCCATCCGCTGACCTTTAATTCCGATGATAACTTCAGAATTATCGACTTTCTGTGTTGCTTTCTCTTTTATTTCGTGAAATTTATCTACTCTGGCTTTAGCTTTCGTTCCTCTCGCTTTTGGTTGTCTACGCACCCAATCCAATTCTCGTTTCATCAACTTTTTAGTACGGTCCAATACCGTTGATTGATTTTCTTCTCTTGCCGCTTTTTTCTCTAAGAAATCAGAATAACTCCCTTTGTATCTATATAAAACACCACCATCTAATTCGACAATATGACTACAGACCCGTTCTAAGAAATAACGGTCGTGTGTGACCATTAGTAAAGTGATTCGGTTTTGTTGTAAATATTCTTCTAACCACTCAATCATTTCTAAATCTAAGTGGTTGGTCGGCTCATCTAAAATCAAAAATTCTGGGTCATCAATAATCAATTTGGCTAATGCCAATCGTTTTTTCTGTCCACCAGATAGTTCTGAAATCTTTTGACTCAGATTGGTCATATTTAGTTTAAATAAAATCTCTTTAAACTTGGACTCAAAATCCCAAGCTTTTAGGTCATCCATTTTAACCAAAGCGGCTTCCATTTTTTCGGGCTTATCTTGAAAAATCAAGGCTTCTTCATAATCTCGCAGAGCCGCCATCATCGGATTATCCGAACTAAAGACCGCATCTAAGACGGTAGTCGAACCTTCAAAATCTGGGTCCTGTACCAAGTATCCTACTTCAATATTTTTATACAACCAAACTTTTTGATTTTCTCCTTCTGGAGGTTCTATACCAGCAATTACTTTCAGTAAGGTCGATTTACCCGCCCCATTTTTAGCGACAATGGCAATCTTTTCTCCTTTACTGATTTGAAAGTCGATTTCATCAAATAGTACCTTTTCCCCGTAGGTCTTGCTAACATTTTCTAAAGTAAGGTAATTCATTTTTTCTAGTTTAAATCATAGTGATTTTCAGAATCACCGTGATTTATCAACGTATTAAATTGCCAAATCGGCGATTAAATCCTGCGATACCTTGCAGGCCACCCGTATGAACCGCTAAGATACTACTTCCTTTAGGGAAATAATCATTTTTTATTAAATCGTAAATACCGTAAAAAAGTTTTCCTGTATAAATGGGTTCTAGCTGGATATTATTTTCTTGTTTGAAGGTGTTGATAAAATCAATTAAGGTAGGTTTAAATTTAGCGTAACCTCCGAAGTGATATGCCGTATTTATCTGCCAGTTATCCAATGTGTCGGACACTTTCAAAGTGTCGGACACATGGCTCAAAAGCATTTGAATATCCTTTTGATGAAAATCTCCTTTTAAAGCAGAAAAACCGATTATTTTTTTCTCGCCATTTAATCCTGCAATAATGCCGCTCAAGGTGCCACCTGTTCCACAAGAGGCACACCAATAATCAGGTAATTCAGGCAATTGATGAGCGACTTCTTCTACTAATTCGCTACATCCTTTGATTGCGTTTTCATTGGTTCCCCCTTCTGGAATTAAAAAAAAAGGACCTAGTTTTTTTTGTAAATTTTGTTGAAAAGCTACCTCCTCTTTTTTTCGATACTCAGAACGAGCGATAAAATGTAATTCCATCCCTACTTTTTCAGCGTAAGCTAACGTAGCATTCAGCGGTTCGATGTGGTCTCCTCGAATAACGCCTATTGTTTTAAAACCAAAAACTTTTCCAGCGGCGGCAGTGGCATAAATGTGGTTGGAAAAAGCACCGCCAAAAGTGAGTAAAGTATTTTGCTGTGCTTCTTTTGCGGCAAGCAGGTTATATTTTAGCTTTCTCCATTTATTGCCAGAAACTTGAGGATGGATTAAATCATCTCTTTTTACCAATAGTTGAACACCTTTGCTTTGCAGCAAATTATTTTTAATTTCTTGAACGGGGGAAAACAGATAGGTAGGAGTGAGAAGTGAATTATTCATTAAAAGAAACCTGCTTTGCAGTATTCGCATCTAAAATTAGCTCTAGCAGCAATTAATTGTCTAATAGCTTTTGAAAATTTACTCATTAATTTTGCGTTTGGGTAAGCATTTTCAAAGCACGGGCTTTTGCTAAACTCACAATATGCTCTAAAAGCATAAATTGCTCTATTTCTGATTTTTCTGACTTAGAAAGTCCTTGAGTCGCTTTATTTTTCTCTAGTAATTCTTCCAAACGAGATTGAGATTTTTCAGAAGTTTTGAAATCTAAAACTTTATTGGGATCCATGCTAGCCAATAAATCCGCTAATTCATTAAACACAGAATGATAAACCATAAATTAATTTTTAGGTCAAAATACGATATTTTATCTTTTTTTGAACGAAAAAAAATAAAATATTGTATTTATAGTGTAAGTAGAGCTAAATAAATCCAAGTTGCAACTCTATATTATTTCCCCTAAATTTGTTCACTCATTATAAAAAATGACTATGCAAGTATCTCCAAACATAATTATTAGCATTATTATAATTCAGGATTCAATTCGTAATCTGTGAAAATGCTAAAAGTTTGGATTAAAAAAGCGTTGACAGATTAAATTTGTCAACGCTTTTTTAGTTTCTGTAGCGCCCAAGCTCTGCTTGGTAGTTAATGTTTGTGATACCAAGCAGAGCTTGGCACTACAGGAAATTAAAAAGTATCTTTGCATCTTCAAATTAAGAAAATAATTATTTGTTATGTATAAAATAGAAAAATCGCTCCACCTACCGAGTATCGACAAGGACATCTTAGCCTTTTGGGAAGAACAAGATGTATTTGCCAAAAGTGTCAATCAACGTTCAGTAGATAACAGTTTTGTATTCTATGAAGGGCCTCCTTCTGCGAATGGAAAACCTGGGATTCACCACGTAATGGCAAGAGCGATTAAGGATATTTTTTGTCGATACCAGACGATGAAAGGTAAGCGAGTAGAGCGAAAAGGAGGATGGGATACGCACGGTTTGCCGATTGAGTTAGCGGTAGAAAAAGAATTGGGCATAACGAAAGAAGACATCGGCAAAAAGATTTCTGTAGATGAGTATAATGCGAAGTGTAAGGAAACGGTGATGCGGTATAAGGATTTATGGGATGATTTGACCATCAAAATGGGATATTGGGTCGATTTGGAAAATCCTTATGTGACCTATGAAAATGAATACATCGAATCTGTTTGGTGGTTATTATCACAGATGTATAAGAAAGGTTTGTTGTATAAAGGTTTGACGATTCAGCCATTTTCACCTGCGGCAGGAACGGGACTAAGTTCTCACGAATTGAATATGCCCGGTGCTTACCAAGATGTAAAAGATACGTCAGCAGTAGCGATGTTTAAAGTGACGAAAAATGAAACATCAGCTTTCCTTTTTGAAGACGCTGATGAAGATGTGAGAATCATCGCTTGGACGACGACTCCTTGGACTTTGCCTTCTAATACCGCTTTGACGGTCGGGCCAAAAATCAAGTATGTAAAAATCAAAACTAATAATGTTTATACCAAACTACCTGTAAGTGTCGTGATGGCAGAGGATTTAGTATCTAAATGGTTTGGTGGTAAAAAACAGCATGAGATTTTAGCAAAGAGTGATGCTTTTATTGGTAAAGAATTAGATGGTATTCGCTATGAGCAGTTATTGCCTTTTGGTAATGAAATCGAAGAATTGAATGGTAAGACGGATGCTTTCCGAGTGATTCTTGGAAATTTTGTAACAACCGAGAGTGGTACCGGAATTGTTCACACGGCCCCTTCTTTTGGTGCGGATGATAGAGTCGTCGGTGCAGCAAATGGCATTGGCGCTTTGACTTTGGTGGATAAACAAGGAAAATTTAAGGATTCTGTTGGACCATTTTCTAATCGCTATGTGAAAAACTATAAGGACGAAGAAGATTATGTCGATGTAAACGTGGATATTTCGGTGCATTTAAAGCAGAACAATCAAGCGTTTAATGTCGCAAAATACGAGCATAATTACCCACATTGCTGGCGAACAGATAAGCCGATTTTATATTATCCATTGGATAGTTGGTTTGTGAAAGCGGCTTCTGTGAAAGAGCGAATGTCTGAGTTGAATGAGACGATTAACTGGAAACCAGCATCAACAGGAACGGGGCGTTTTGGTAAGTGGTTAGAAAACTTACAAGATTGGAATTTATCTCGTTCTAGATATTGGGGCGTACCGCTACCGATTTGGCGAACAAAAGTCAACGAAGACGCAGGAGAAGTAGCCGAACAAATCTGTATTGGTTCCATAGAAGAATTGCAAAAAGAAATAGACAAGGCGAATGCAGCG
>CALLVC010000553.1 GCA_938010785.1 uncultured Saprospiraceae bacterium | reverse complement strand
AAATCTTGATTTCATTGGGCATCGAGCCCAATAAAATCAAAAAAGGGGATTTAAAGGGTGAACAAAATTAGATTTTCTTTGAAAATCTATTTTTGTTCACCCTTTAAATCCCCTTTTTACAAATTTTGCCATTCGATATGGTCCCGATAAAAATCGGGATTAGGAACGTCTTGCAAAGAAGTTTTTATAAGAAAACCCTTCAAGGTAATATTTCCTATTATCGAAATATGAAGTATGAAGATACTTCAACTATTAAGTGCATAATGTTAATTGTTCCTAATCAAATATGCTCAATTAAAAAATGTTTTTAGCGAGTCTGTCTTAAACTTCAGGTAAAGATACGCTGTGTATATTAATATACTAAAAATAAACATAACTCACTATATATCAAAACCTTACAACAATTAAAACAAAAAAAAATTAGAAATATTATTTGAAAAAGTACCACTTATCAAAAAAAACGACTAGGTTAAAAGAATTTTAGTACCGCTTGTCAAAAATGCCTCAAAAGCAATTAATTATATACCTATCTTTATACTGGGAAAATAATTTTTCACCAACTACAAATAAAACACACTATTCTTTGCGAAGCATCTTAGAAGTATCACTACCCCCTCAAAATGGATATTTCTAAGAAAATAAAGCTAAACTATTATAGAGAATACTATGTTGATTTTCTTTTTCCATCAGAAGAATATGCTTTTGTAATGAAATGAATAAACGCATTTCAGTTACTGCTGTATACTTCCTTAAATTATGGATATCGAAAATGAAGTAATAAAGAACCTTAGACTGTTCCTTTTAAATTTCGTTAATGCTAATCAATTGAGCATTCTCTCATATTCTCTCTTCAAATCGATACAAAATCTTAACCTATTTTTTCACTTATTCAATTGATGGATAAGTTGTAAAACTTAGAATGCATAGGGCTGGGCGCTATCCTAAAAATACACAATAAGATATGACCAGCCAATTAATAACAATGAGTATACAAGTTGTTAATGTAGACACTATTGCATTTTCTAAAATATCAGCTATCTAAAATTGATTTTTTTCAAATTTCTATTTTTTAACTCCAAATTTAATTATTATGAGAAAATTTTTAGGACTACTCGTTTTCACATTGTTTGCCTCCAGCCTTGCTTTTGCTGGACAAACGGTGGAAGTCACACACAACAAAATAGTGAGTGCCACTACATCAAGTAGTAATGCTTCAGGTAACTCCCACTATGTTGTAACCTGTAAAGATGGTACGGGTTTTTTCAGCGATCGCCCAGGTAACCACAAGCCATATGTGAATAATAGTGATTATTACACTACAATATGTGCCAACGAATCCAATAGAGGGGTCACTGTCACATTTCAACAGTTTAACCTTGAAAAATTTGATAAATTGTCAGTTTGGGATGAGAAACGTTCAGGTGCTGTTGGTGCTACTGATACGCCGGAAGCATTAAACGTAAATGTACCGAAGAAAGACGATGGTGTAGATTTCTTAGGTTCTTTTACAGGACCTTCTTCTCCTGGGACGCTTACCTCTAAGAGAGGCTGTTTGACTTTTAGATTCCAATCTGACGTTTCTGTAGTAAAAACAGGCTGGTACGGAAAAATTGGTTGTGCTAGCAAGCCAACAACTGACCCTTGTAAGGATTTCAAAAAGTTAGTAGATTCAGACTTGAAGTGTGGGGTAACAATTACAGATGATAACTTCAGAGGAGCTAATAATTACGAGGTATATGGTAGCTGTACTATGCCAGGATGGCCTTCAAAAGGTAGAGAATTAATCTACAGATTTGTGAACTACAAAGCAAGTGACTTAACATTTACATTGAAAGAAAGCAATGGACATCAGCCAAAGCTATTAAACATGTTCATCCTAAATGATTGTAATCCAAATGCATGTACCAACACAATCATGAGGCCAGCAGACAATCCTAATCAAGGAGTAGAATCTGTAACAATTAAGAATGCTGCAGCAGGCACCTATTATGTAGTGGTCGACGGAAATCAATCATACGCACACAATAGCTTCAAATTATCTGTTGAATGTGCAGGAGGAGATTACACGACTTGTGATGATCCATATTACTATGATGACTTTGAAGCTCAAGATGATGATATAAACAGACCAAGACCAGACATTGACTACCGTGTAGGTGACTATATCACAAAAGTAAATCCTTACTGGTTTAAGCGTCAAAGTGTTGGATTAAGAGATGGAAGAATTAGTAAAGATAGATCAAGTAACGGTACGCAATCTTTAGAAATCAACCGAAAGGAAGAAGCGACACAAGATGTATTCCTTGATTTAGGACAAAAGTTCAAAGGAGTATACAGACTATCTTTCAACATGTATATTGAAGAACATTCTACAGCATTTTTTGGTATTTTCGGAGGAGACAATAGTGACCCTTGGGGCTCAATCAGTAAGGAATTTGGTCATAATAATGGCTTTGAAGGCAGATGGTTTGATGTAGAGTTATTTGTTGATTTAGACAAAAACAAATACACTTTATACATAGACAATCGGTGTTATGTATTTTCAGGTGATTATTACTTAAATCTAGATGCCTTGAATTTCTACGGATTACCAAAAGCTCATTTTTATGTGGATCATATTTGTTTCGGCCCAGTTAAAAGGATTCCACCAGCAGGTAGCATCTCTAGATTGGCAATTGATATGAACACACCAATGTTCGAAGAAGAATTGGTCTTACAAGCTGAAGTAAATTTCGGAGGTGGAGTAACAGATAACGAAACTAGCGAAATCGCATTAGCAGTAGATAATCTAGTAGCAGAGGATTTAAAAGTGATGCCAAATCCAACAACTGGTTCAACTTTAATTGCATTAGATTTAGACAACGAGCAAACTATACAGCTTCAAATCTTCAGTCCAGCAGGGCAGTTGGTTAGAAATATGCCTATAGGCAAGACTAGCTCGATTAGACAAGAAGTCGATTTAAGTGATTTATCAAATGGGCTATATATCCTAAGAGCTACAGGAGAGCAGTCCGTTATTACTAAGAAGATTATTCTACAGAAATAGAGGACAAACACATTACTCTTTTAAACCAAGATAGCAGGAACTAAATAAACTATCATTTTGGGTAGGTAATCTTTTTCCTATTCTCTTATTTAAAGGACAACACCTCAGCAGCCAGAAAGTACTTACTTTCTGGCTGTTTGATTTTTGGCAGTACAGTTTCATTTATAAAAACTGATAATGATTTATTTAATAAGTTAAAATTAAAACAATATCAGCAAAATGTATTTATTTATTGTAGCTTTAATTCTATAAAAAAAGAACCAATTAAACAGTATTTATAGAGAACACACACACACGCTTCCCCTAAAATAATTTTCAAATATTCTATTTAAACCTCAAAACACCCCAAAAATGAATGAGATTTCTACACCAATTAAACCTAAACCCGAAGAGAACATTTCGGTTGTAGAAGATTATCCTAGTGTTGCTTTAACAACATCCACAGGCTTAGTCTTTGTCAAAAAAACGGATATTCTTTATTGTTTAGCAGAAAATTCTTACACCAATGTTTATTTAAAAGGCGGCCGAAAAGTAACCGTCTCGAAGCATTTAAAAAAAGTAGAGCAAGCGCTTCCAAAGACTACCTTTGTACGCATCCATGATTCCCATTTAATCAATTTACAACATTTGGTTCGGTATGTAAACGACAACCATAGTTGTGTATTGATGAGTAATGGCGAAGAATTAGGAGTATCCAGAAATAAGCGGAAGGAGTTTTTGCAACGCTTTGTGAAGATTTAGTAGCAGATGATTATTAGCTAATAAGAAAGTATCCCCGAATTAAATCATACCCCTCCTCTACACCTAAGACAACATTAAAAACAAATAAGTAGATTTTGAAGAGAGTGTTTTTTCGTGGTTTTGCGACCACGAAAAAAATGCTCAATTCAAAATCTTAAGTTGTAATTTATTTCTATTCCATCTTGAAGAGTCCGTTTAGTTATATGATATTTAGCGGTTTTATCGTATTTTGCGCCAGCTATGGCAGAAAAGAAGTCCACTATTTATACAAAGCATTTTCGGGAAGAACTGAAGCGCCTGAATGACCAACAGCGAACGGCTGTGGAACAAATAGAGGGGCCTGTGTTGGTAGTGGCTGGACCTGGGACAGGAAAAACCCATATCCTCTCCGCTAGAATTGGTAGAATTCTCGCTGAAACTGATACCCAAGCTTTTAATATTTTATGTCTAACCTTTACCGATGCGGGGGCACATGCAATGCGAGAAAGGTTACTCCAATTCATTGGTCCTGAGGCACATAACGTCCATATTTATACTTTCCATTCTTTTTGTAATAAAGTCATTCAAGAAAACTTAGAGCTATTTGGTATCCAAAAATTGGAACCCCTAAGTGATTTGGAACGAGTAGAATTCATTCGCAAGATAATTGATAAACTTCCATTAGACCACCCCTTAAAAAGAGGGCGTAGAGATATTTATTTCTATGAAAAACACCTCCATAATATTTTCCAGTTAATGAAAAAAGAAAACTGGAAAGAGGGGTTTATTCATGAGCGAATCAAGCAATACTTAACGGACTTACCGCTTCGAGATGAATATATTTATAAAAGAAAGTCTGGACGCTATAAAAAAGGAGAAGTAAAAGAAGGAAAGCTGCAAAAAGAGCGAGAGAAAATGGAGCGTTTGTGGTCAGCAGCTAGTTTATTCGATGAATACGCTAGGATGCTGCAAACCAATCGGCGATATGACTACGAAGATATGCTATTGTGGGTGATTAGAGAATTCAGTCGATTTGAAAAATTACTCCGTTTTTATCAAGAGCAATACTTATACATTTTGGTAGATGAATACCAAGATACGAGTGGCGCACAGAATCAGATTCTTCAGCAGTTAATCAAATATTGGGAAAACCCAAATGTCTTCATTGTTGGAGATGATGACCAATCCATTTATGAATTTCAGGGGGCCAGATTAAAAAATTTAGTAGATTTTCACCAGCAATACAAAGACCACCTTGAAGTTGTTTTTTTAAAAAATAACTACCGTTCTTCTCAAGCCATTTTAGATATGGCAAAGGTCTTAATTAATAAGAATCAAAAGAGAATATCTAGAGAATTAGCCGTAGATAAAAATATAATAGCAGCGCATCCTAAGATGCTAAAAACCAAAGTAAAGCCCAGTATTTTTGCTTATCCAAATCGAATGCAAGAAGAAACTGCTATTTTGGCGACCATCAAAAAGCTACACAAAAAAGGCATTCCCTACGAAGAAATGGCAGTGATATATGCACGGCATCGCCAAGCTAGAAATCTAATCCAATTATTAGAAAAGCAAGGCATTCCCTATCAAACCAAGCGAAAAGTCAATATTCTTGACTTGCCGATGATAGAAAATTTGCGTTTTCTTCTGGAGTATATCAACCTAGAATACAATCGTTTGTACAATGGGGAACATTTATTATTTCAAATTTTACACTTCAATTTCTTAGAAATTCCAGCGGCGGATATTAATAAAATCAGTCGGCATCTAGCAGGGAATTATGAAGATAAATGGCGAGATACTTTATCCGATAAAGGTTTATTGCAAAAACTGGGCGTAACGACCTTCGAACGCATTTCTAGTTTTGTAGAATTGCTGAATCAAATTATCCACGATTACCGAAATATTCCATTAAATCTAATGGTCGAGCGACTGGTTAATCGAAGTGGTTTACTCAAACACATCTTATCTCAGCCTAATCAAGCATGGGGATTACAAGTACTCTCTACCTTGATGAATTTCATTAGAATAGAAGTCGATAGAAAGCCTCGCATGCGCCTGAATGGCCTTTTAGATGTATTGAGTAAGATGGATGCCAATTATTTAACAGTAGGGGTTCAGAAAACCGAGCAAGCATGGGCAGGCGTCAATTTTGTCACTGCACACAGCTCCAAAGGATTAGAATATCAGGCTGTTTTCCTATTAGATGCCGTCAAAGATTATTGGGAACCTGGAAAAGCTGCGCCCTATCAATTTGCACTACCAGACACCATCACTTATTCAGGGGAAGAAGATGCTATGGAAGCAAAAAGGCGGCTCTTTTACGTAGCGCTAACAAGGGCTAAAGAACATTTGCACATCTCTTATGCAACCACCAATAATAATGGTAAAAACCTTCGCAGAACGCAGTTCGTAGATGAAATAATCGACCAATATGATATAGAGATAGTAGAAAAAACGGTTGGTCACAAAGCCCTGCTAAGTGCTTATGAGACCATTCTTTCAGAAAGCGACGAACCACAAATAGAACCGATACAAAAAGCAGTAGTAGACGAATTATTAAAGGATTTTAAATTAAGTGTATCCTCTCTAAATGCTTATTTGAGATGTCCGTTGAGTTTTTACTATGAAAAGGTTTTGCAAGTACCCACGGTCACGACAGAAGCCGCAGCCTATGGCACCGCCATACACCATGCGCTGATGGTCTTATTTGAAAAAATGCGACGGTCGGAAACTAAAAAATACCCTACTCAAAAATACTTTCTAGGTTATTTCAATTCAGAAATGAAAAAGCATAAGGGGTATTTCACCAATAAAGAATATGAAAGAAGGCTCGAATTAGGTAGAATGAATCTGAGTAAAATTTATAGCGATTTTCTACCCAAATGGCATAAAACAGCCTTAGCAGAATTTCCAATTAAAAATACGCAATTTAGAGGCGTTCCATTAACGGGCGTCATAGATAAGGTGGACTTGCACAAAGCACATGCCCATGTAGTAGATTATAAAACAGGCAGTCATAATCCTTATAAAATGGCCAAGCCTAGTAAATCCAAGCCTTATGGAGGGTCCTATTGGCGGCAATTAGTTTTTTATAAAATTTTATTTGAAGCCAACAAAGCTAATCCTCAAAAAGTGACAAGTGGAGAAATTTTCTATGTTGACCCAGACCCTTCTGGAAATCTAGCCAGCAAATCCATCACTATCAGCGATGAACACCATCAGCTAATCAGTGATTTAGTCGTCGCTACTTACGAAAAGATACAAAAGCATGATTTTTACGAAGGCTGTGGAGAACCCAATTGTACTTGGTGTAATTTTGTGAAGAAAAATGTTTTGGTCGATAGTTTTAGCAATCCAGAATTGGATGCTTTGGATGATAGGTAAATTGTAGTTTGAACATTCCTATTCGAGCATATCTGCAATCTAAATTATAGGAAGTCTTACTATTTTTATCTATTAAATAATGAAGTGCTTTCCAAATTCAACGTTGTAGGAACTAGAAGGGTTTTCTTATAAAAAATTATGATTAAAAAATTGAAGTCAAAGACTTAAAAAATATTGATTTGAAGTTAAAAACCATAGCCGTCAGGCTAAGGGATTATTGACCGAAAAGCAAGAGATACTTTCAAAGTATCTCCTGCTAGGGGAGCCTAGAAAGCGATACTTTCAGCCCCGATAGCTATCTGGAGCTCTTTCTTTAGCCTGACGGCTATGGTTAAAAACTTCAAATATCGGTTCAGTGCTTAAATAAATGGTGGTGCCGATGGTCGAAGTTTGTAACTTCGACCCAATATTTCGAGCGTTTTTAACGCGATTTTTGATGAGGTCTATTTTTATAAGAAAACCCTTTAGGAACTAGATAATTAATTATCTAGTTTTATAAAAAAGAATTACTTTAGCTCGCTAAACCATTCAATTAATAATTTCCATGCGAATTACTGGATTAAAAATAAATAATTTTAAACGTTTTTCAGATTTATCTATAGACGGTATACCTTCTACGGCTAAACTAGTATTGCTTATCGGAGGAAATGGAAGTGGTAAGAGTAGTGTTTTTGATGCTTTTGATTATGTGTCGAAGTTTTCAAAAGTAACAAAAAGAGAAAGTGATAGTTACTATCAGAAACTAAAAAATAAAAAATTAGCCATAGAAATAGAATTTCAAAAAGGAGTGATTAAATTTATTTCAAATATTGGAAGTCAAGAAGATGGTGGATATTCAGAATCACCATTAGTTAGTGGTGGTAATTTTATAGGAAGAAGTAGTCTTAGAATAGTACCTAGAATATCTTTTTCAAAAATAAATTATGATGGAAAAACATTAACACATGATATAGACGCACCAAAATCTTTTATTGAATTCGATACCAGATTTAATTTTGATGTTAATAAGTTTACCCAAGATATAAATCGCGCAATGCGAGCACCGATATTTAGAGGAGAAAGTGCAGATACTTTGAAAATATTTAAAGAATTTATAGAACCATTTAATAAATCTTTAAGCAATATTTTTGGAGAAGATAACAACACCGCTATCCAAATTGCTGAATATGAAGAAGCATCCATTAATACACCACCAAAATTAATATTTCGAAAAGGTAAGAGCCTAATAAACTACGACTTACTCAGCCAAGGAGAAAAACAAGTAGTTATAACCCTATTAAACTTCATTGTTCGAAAAGAACAATTAGCAAACAGCATTTATTTTATAGACGAAATGGATGCCCACTTAAATACTGCCATTCAATATACCTTACTAAAAGAAATAACTGAAAATTGGATTCCAGAAAGTTGCCAACTATGGACTGCCTCACACTCTTTAGGTTTCATCGACTATGCTAGACAAGCTGAACATGCTGCTATTATTGATTTTGACCAATTAAATTTTGATTTACCTCAAGTTTTAATACCTGAACCAAAGGATAATTTAGAAGTTTACGAAATAGCTGTCAGCAAAGATATTTTAGGACGTATTTTTGATGGGATGAATATCTTTTTTGTAGAAAATAAAGATAATCATCATTACAATAGCTTAGGAATTACAAAGACCATCTTCGTTCCCGAAAAAAATAAACAAGCAGTCTTTTTCAAAGCTAAAAATTCTGAATTTAAAGGAATAATTGACCGTGATTTTCTATCAGACAAAGAAATAGAAGAACTAGAAAAAGATTATAAAAATCTTAAAATATTAAGGTATTATAGTATCGAAAATTACCTCTACCACCCAGATAATTTAGCAGAATATTATAACAAAAAAAATAAGTCATTTGATAAAGAAGATTATTTGAAAAGTTTAATAGCTGCTAAGAATGAGATAAAAGATAGACTGATTATAAAATTAATGTCAACAAGAACTTCTTATCCTTTTTACAAAGAAGTTCAACAAGAAAAAAATCCAAAAAAGAAATGGTACACTAACAGTAATGAAAATACAAATTTTACAGAGAAAATTGCGGAGTTATTAAATAGTGACAATTTAGAAGATTTTTACAAAGTATTTCCTATAAAAAATAATGCGACTCAAATTCCTCAAAGACAAAACATCCCCTTGTCTGAACTAACCAAAACTAAATGGTTTGAGGAACAAATCAAGCAACTTATTTGTTAATGAATCATTTATACAAATACCTCCTATTCTTATTCCTCCTCACTCCTACCCTCTCCTTCACCCAAAACGACACCTGTTATTACACCATTCAATTAGTAGATTTTTTCGGAGATGGTTGGGACGGGGCAGAATTAACAGTCGTTACGGGTGATGATTCAACGACTTATACCCTACCCGATTCGAGTATAATAGTTTATCGAATTCCAGTCATACAAAACCAACAAATACAATTTTTTTTCAACAGTGGTTTATACGATGAAGAAATCAGCTATTTTATTGCTGACCCACAAGGCAAGCTCCTATTTAATGATGGGCCTAATCCAAAAGAAGGTTTAATACTAGACCTCATTGCCTGTCCTAGTTGCCCCACACCTACAAACATTCAAGTCAACACATCCGCAGAATCCGCCATTGCAAATTGGTCTAAAAGTGAAAACGCCTATAACTATCTTATTGAATATGGTCCAAAAGGATTTGAATTAGGAACCGGCATGGAGCTATCCACACCAGATACCTTTATCAATATTTCTAACCTAACTCCTTTTACCCGATACGATATTTATTTATCGACTGTTTGTTTAATGGAAGATACCTCCCTTACAGCATTTGATACTAGCTTAACAAAGACAAAAGCAGCATTCACCACTCGATACCACAAAGATGTAGGCATTGCTGCTGTTAATATGCCCAATTCAGGGTGTGGTTTATCCGATGCAGAAAAGGTGACCGTTACTTTAAAAAATTATGGTGGGAATCCTCAAACGTTAATCCCTTTTTTCTTTAGTGTCGATGGAATAGACGCAGGAGTCATGACACCCACAGATGGTTTTTACACTAATATTTTAAGCAAAGACAGTACAGCTATTTTCACATTTGAAACAAGTTATGATTTTTCAGATGTTGACGAATATGACATCGCTGTTTGGACTGCATTATCAGGTGATGAACAAATAAGCAACGATACGGCCTACTTATCTATCAGAAACAGTCCAAGCATTCAGCAAATACCCTACAATCAAACTTTTGAAGTCGAAAATAATTGGTATAGTAATTTGCCCGATAGCATTTCATGGAGATTTGGAGAGACAGATAACACAGCAATAGCGCCTTTAGGAAATAGTCCCACAAGTTGGTATGTGACCATAGGTAGCAGTATTAACCAAGCAGATACCATTTACTTAAACAGTCCATGTTTTGATTTTTCCACGCTAAGTCAAGACCCAACCTTCACCTTCCAATACTTGCTGAATCTTAATAGCTTCGGTAGTCAATTTTGGATAGAAGTGAGTACCGACCAAGGAGACAATTGGCAGAGATTAATAGCTGACGAAACTGCTAGCAATTGGTATGATGATGCTTTGGAGATTGCTTTTGTCAGCAATACTTTTGCTTGGATAACCGCAAGTAACACGCTCTCTTTTACGGCTAGAGAACCGGAAGTTCGAATACGCTTTGTCTTTGAAGGAGCAGCAGGAGAAAATAGGGGGCAAAAACTAGCAATTGATGATATTAATATATTGCCAAATTTTAGCACGGCCACTAATCAATTGGATGTAGTAAATAACTTTCGATTATTTCCAAATCCTAGCAATGGGTTGGTAAAATTAGCGTTGGACTTAGATAAAACAGCACAAGTGCAATATCAGATTGTCGATATATTAGGGCGTCCAATTTTTGAATCCGCAGCTATTAAAGGGCAAGCAATGGAACGCATCCTAGATTTTAAAAACCAGTCTAAGGGAATGTATTTTTTAAGATTAAGCATTGATAATCAATTGGTTACTAGAAAAATATTTATTGTGCCTTGATAAATCTAACTTATCAAGCATGATTTTTTTAACACATCCATACGGACACCGTAGTCATATAGTGAAAAACACATAGTGAACATAGTTTTAGTTCAAACTATGTTCACTATGTGAAAAATACTATCTGACTACGGTGTCCGTATGGATGTGGTAAAAACAATGCATTAATTTACCCTAGTTTCTCCCAATCAATCAATCCTTTCTCATCCGCTTCAATTAATTTCTCTATATAAATTTGCATTTTCAAGCCTTTCTTAACCGCATTAATTTTAGCACATTGATGCTTAGTCACTTCGACTCTCAATACTTTCAAAACTATCTTTTCTGGTTCTTTCATAATGATGATTTAATGAAAATAAAACATTCGCTGCACAAATATAACAAAAATTATTTTTATCACAAATGTTACTTTTATAACACTTTTCGTCTAAAGGGTGTATTTTCTTTTAATCGGCTGTCAGTTATAGATAAAGCGCAGAATGAAAAAGAGGAAAATAGAAAAGGTTTTTAACTGTTGTTATTTGAAATAAAGTTAGCTCCAAATTACTGTTTTCCCACCTATGTGCTTTCCAGAACGAGTCAGTCCTATTTTTCAAAAGAGGATGAAAAGTGCGGTGACTTACCACTCACAATTTCTACCTGTCGGTAGACAGGCATCACTCACAACTATTTATTATGAATCAGAATACTAGATTAAAACAGGTAGAATCGACCGCCACCAATCGGGAATTCTACGATCTGTTTCGCCCAATTATTCCCAGCATGGATTTGACTGGAAAGATTGCGCAGGTGATAAGTGCGTTAACGGAGGCAGTAACTGTTTGGTTCATCATGCAAAGTGAATTAGCAGGCGTAACCAAAGTAGTTTCTATAGCTTTATCCATTCTCGCAGTTATCTTGGTGGTAGCGGTCCTCGAATTAGGAGGTCGTAAATTTTTACAAGTACTGACCCGCGCTTTGGTGTGGAAACGTTTACAGAATTTTTGGTATAAGGCATTATTTGGCATCGTTGCGTTGATGACTTTAGGTTTGGGTATTTTATCTTTTAACTTATCCACCAATGGTATACATCACACCTTCACCTCCAAAGCAACTTTGAACAGTATTGAGATAGACCACAGTGCTTTAAATCAGGAATATCGAACACGATTAGACCGAGTGGATAATCGGTTTGCACAAGACCTTAAATTATTGGAAGACAGTCATTTAAGAACGATACAAAGTTTGGACAATCAATACGATGCGAAGGCAAACGAGGCGCTGTTAAAAGCTGAGAATTACGAGCAAAAAGCACGAAAAGGTGCCAATTGGGCGAATAGCCAAGCGAAGAAATTCAAAGCAACAGCCGCAGCTTTAACGACTGCTAAAACAAATAAATTAGCAAGTTTGAATGAGAAGCATAGTCAGAGAATCGCAGTGTGGAAAACGGCACGGCAAAAGGCAATTGACAAAGAGCAAAATCGCTTAGATAAAAATATTGCCAAAGCCAATGTGGTAAAAAGCAAGCGAGCAGATTCTGAACTGAAAGTCGCTAAATTTTGGGGAAGTTTATTCTCTGGATTAGTGGGGTTCACGATTATCTTGGCTTTCTTCTGTATCATCACCGTTGAAGTTTTCCGAAGAGGAAGCGGTATTACTGTGGAATATGAGGAAGTAGAAAAGCATCCATCTACCTTTGCTTTATTGTGGAAAGGCGTGTCTGCCAAAGCGAGCAATGCGTTCCGAAAACGAGCAGAGAAGTTAGTAGCTATGCCAGAAGCAATGCCTCAACGAACGATAGGTTTTCAGCCAACTACGACACCTAGTTATTATAATGAGGTGGAGCAAATGACGGATGAAGGGTAAGTCATATAAAGCAACAATTAAAAAAGCGGTTCTTTTTAGAATCGCTTTTTTTCCGACACCATAGCTTTCCCAACAGGAACTTATTTTCTAATTTTACAAAATGAAGCAGCATTTAAAACTAGAAAATTAATGGTAATACGATAAAATTAAGTCTTTGATAAAAAGGGTTTTCTTATAAAAAAGGAACGTCTAGTTAAGCATTTTTATAAGAAAACCCTTCTTTGATAAATAAGAAAAAAGGAGGTCTTTGGTTAAAGGCCTCCTTTTTTGTTGCCTAATTAGTATTTTTATCCTAATTTTCCATTCCTAACTAATCATTCATCACTCATAACTAAAATATGACTTACGAAACTTTCAAAGTAGATATAAAAAATAACGTAGCCCACGTAGCTATCAATCGTCCAGACAAAGCAAATTCCTTGAACCAAAAGGCATGGGACGAGATGAAGATGATATTTGAAGAAGCAGACAAGAATCCAGAAATTCGATGTATCATTTTAAGTGGAGAGGGCAAGCACTTTTGTGCAGGCATTGATTTATCGATGCTGATGAACGTCACAGGCTTAGACCATATCAAATGTGAAGCTAGAAAAAGAGAAAAATTTATTGAAGATTTAACGTATTTGCAAGATTGCATTACCGCTATTGAAAAATGTAGAAAGCCAGTAATTGCTGCTATTCAGAAAGCTTGTGTAGGTGGCGGTGTAGATGTCGTAAGTGCTTGTGATATGCGCTATGCGACAGAGGATGCTTATTTCTGTATCAAAGAAGTAGACATGGGACTAGTAGCAGATGTTGGTACCATGCAGCGATTACCAAAAATTATTTCTTATGGAATGGCATGTGAATTGGCCTATACAGGTAGAAATGTTTATGGTCAAGAAGCAGAAAAAATAGGATTAGTCAACCGTTGTTATGCTGACAAAGCCTCCATGATGGAAGAAGTAACTAAAATAGCGGAGACCATAGCTGCTAAGTCTCCTGTCGTCATTAGAGGTTCTAAACAAATCTTACAGTACACTAGAGACCATTCCGTCGAAGAAAGTCTAAAGCATATGAGAGTCTGGAATGCCGCGATGATTTTCTCTACGGATATAAAAGAAGCTTTTGCGTCTACTATGCAGAAGCGGAAGCCTGTTTATGAAGGGTAGATAGATGCTGGATGCTGGATACTAGATGCTAGTGCTATCATTTATAAGTAATTGACAAGTTAATCGAGTGTATTTTTTTGTTAGGCAAGATGAGCCCTTACGGGTGAACCGTTTACGGACGGGTTGGCTTTTTTTAATAGCCGTCCCGATAGTTATCGGGATT
>CALLVC010000552.1 GCA_938010785.1 uncultured Saprospiraceae bacterium | reverse complement strand
ATACAAAAATAGACAGTTATGCTTCAAGTTCGTATCTTTGTCTATAGAATGCAAATTTAAACGATTTAAGTGCTAAAGCGTTTGATTATTAGTTGTTAATTTAAAAATAATAATTATGGAATTCTTATATCTTTTTGCTGTGATTTTTGTGGTTTTTGGGCTGTCGTTTTTGATGATTAATATTCGAAAGATTGTTACCGGACAAGATTTTAGAGGGACTTGTGCGACTAATAATCCAATGGTAAAAAATAATTTTGGCGATTGTACGGTTTGTGGAAAAACTGCAGATGAAGTTTGTAAAATGCCTGAAGTGAAGAAAGCGTAGCAGTAGGCAGTTTTGCAGTAGGCAGTATTACCGTTGGCAGGCTACCAGAATGCTACCACTCTTTCGAAGAGCCAAAAACTTGCTATAATGCCCATACCATAGGGCAAAATCTTCCATGTCCCGTTGGGGTATGGAAGATTTATTTTTTGTAGCCCTTTCCACAGTATTAATATTATTCCAATAAAAATTAATTGACCTAATTCTACGCCTATATTGAAGGTGAATAATGCTAAAGGCACTTCTTTCTGTGGAAATCCTATCTCACTCAAGGCTCCTGCAAATCCAAATCCATGCAATAAACCAAAAGTGAAAGCGACTATCCAAGGATATTTTGTCGTTAGACTCTCCTCCCCTTCTTTGACGGCGATAAACTCTCTTGCTAAAAAAACAATACTCAAGGCAATCACTGCTTCTACGGGTGCTTGTGGTAATTTGATTAGCTCAAAAGTGGCAGCCCCTAAAGTGATACTGTGCGCTATGGTAAAAGCCGTGACAGTCTGAATCAACGGCTTAATTCCTTTTACTAAAAGTAATAAGCCCAATACAAATAAAAGATGGTCAATGCCTATTAAAATATGCTCTATTCCAAGTATAATGTATAGTTGAATGACTTCCCATTTATTGGGTTCTTTGGGAATGACAGCAGTAGATTTGTCTGGCTGCAACAATAAGGTATAAGAACTTTCGTCCAATAAATTGATTTGCACCAATACATCTACCAGCGTTAAATCTAGCCCTTGAATGGCGATGCTTTTGCCATTTAAGCCTGCCGCGTAATTCCCTTCATATCGGCGAATATAGGAATCAGGTAAAAATTCATCGTCTATTTGCGTCAGTGTAAAATTATCTGGTAAAATTGGGTCTATTTTGGGCGCTTTGTTGCCTAATAATGGGATTTTCCAGAGGACCTCGTAAGTGGTTTCCGTTGATTGTTTGATTTCTAGATAGGCTGGACGGATTTCGTGGGCTTGGGCGAAGAAAGGTAGGAAAAGGAATGATAATACAAATAGAATAGTTTTGTAATAATTTCGGTCGTCAGGAGACGACCAGATAGGCATTTCAAGCCCGCCTGACTGCGTGCGGGCAGGTCTGGAGACTTGAAATATCGCCTTTTGAAAATAGAAAAATGAATTTATATGATGGTTTAAGTCTCCAGACTTGAACCCAATATCTGGTCGTCTCCTGACGACCGCATCTAGCTTTTCAACCGTCAAACAATCTAACAATCTAACAATCGTCCCTATCATAATTCTCCCCATTTTTCAAGGTCATAGTCCACCTCATATTTCTGCAATAAATTCTCGTATAACTGCTCATTATACAAGCCTTGTTGAGCGATTTTCCAATCTGCCAATACCTGTTCTTTTACTTCGGCATAAGGTTTTATCAATTCATTTTGGATAGACGAAATATTCACCAAATGGATACCATATCCTGATTGAATGGGTTGGCTCCATCCTTCTTTTGCTAACTTAAAAATAGCTTGCGCAAAGTCTTGTCCAAACAACTGACGAACATCATTATAATCTCGCTCCGCAAAGTAATTTTGCAAATGAAAATTATCGCCTAATTGCTTGACATCTACTTTATTTGCTGGCTGATTCAATACTTGTTTTAAAACTCCTTGCGCATCTATCAACGGTTGTTGTCGCTTATCTGGGCTAAAGTATACTTGCGAGAAAGATAGTTTAGTTGGCTCTTTATAAAACTCAGATTTTTCTTCGTAAAAGGCTTGCAGGGCTGCTTCGCTAGGCTGCTGACTGTCTGCCAAATCCTTGACTAAAAACTCATATTTCTGCTTTAACCTCCGACGAATAATCTCGTCATTATGGTCCAACTGCATTCGTAGCGCCTCTCGGTAAAAAACCTCTGATTTGACTTCTTCGTTCAATAAACTTTTTAAGGTTGCTTTATCTGGTGGGGAACTCCAATTTTGTTCGTACGCTTTAATTAATCTTTCTACATCACTATCGTCTATTTTGATAACATTATTCGCTATCTCTTCCTCACTTGGATTGAGAAAACTGTATAAAAAAAATAAACCACCACCGATTAGTAGGAAATGTAGCAGGGGTTCTCTCCATAGTTTTTTCATAGACTTTATTTTAGAGGTCAGAGGTCAGACCGGGGTTGTGTAAAAAGTCTTATTTGATTTTTTGACGCTGAAAGACGCTGTTTGAAGTTATGATTTATTATGTTTTCTTACGAAAAACTATGTTTGAATTATGTTTGAATTATGTTTTTGAACAAGAAACACAAGAAAATATAAAAAAGTCATAAAAAGTCAGCGTCCTTCAGCGTCAAAATACTTTCTACACAACCCCATACGGAAAAAATTGTTAGGAATGTATAGC
>CALLVC010000551.1 GCA_938010785.1 uncultured Saprospiraceae bacterium | reverse complement strand
GAGACACAAGCGATATTAAATTTGTTCCAGCAAAAGCAGTCTTCAAAAAAACGCCCCCAATACTTACTTAATAAGCATTGAGGGTGTTTTATATTTTTAGTTTAGGCAAGGTTCATTTACTAACCACTAACCACTAACCACTAAAAACTATCCAAATAAACTCTGTAATTTCATCGCTACGCCCATGTCGCCATCAACTTGAATTTTGCCACTCATAAAAGCAGACATGGGGTTTAAGTTTCCACTAACCAAGGCCTGGAAATCAGCCAAAGTAACTTTTACGGTACAATCCGCACTATCATCTTTGGTGGTGACCACGTTAGCATCTCCAGTTCCATCAATGAATAATTGCTGACCACCCATATCAAACTTAAGTGTCTTACCCAATGGTTTAGCACTTGAAGCTTGTTGCTGAATACCTTCAACTAAAGTATTTAAAGAAGCTGCGGACCCATTACTTTTGCTAACAGAACTTGGAGAAGCAGTAGCTTTTTTAGTCTTAACATTACTGTTACCACTAGCTTGTTTGCCAATATCTGTGCGAGGAGCAGCTTTATAGCCAACATCTTCAATGAGCATTTTTGCAATAATTCCTCTCATAATTTCTGAAGAACCTCCACCAATGGTACCGACCCGCACATCTCTATACATTCGAGCCATTGGATATTCTTCCATAAAGCCATAGCCTCCAAAGAATTGTAAGCATTGAGTAGCTACTTTTTCTGCTAGTTCGGAGATGAGCAACTTTGCCATAGAACAAAGCTTAACATCATAAATACCGTCTTTATACATCTGAGAACAAGTATAAGTAAATGCTTTTGCCGCTTCCACTTCCGAAGCCAACTGGGCAATTCGGTGTCTCAAGACTTGAAATCTGTTGATAGATTTTCCAAATGCTTGTCTTTCAGACATGTACTGAAGCGACTTTTCTATAGCATTTTCCATACCTGCAATACCAGCGGGAAGCCCACAAATACGTTCCAACTGCAAGCCATTCATCAAGTAATAAAACCCTCTACCTTCTTCTCCTACTAAATTTTCTACAGGAACTTTTACATTATCAAAACTCAATTCTGCCGTATCAGAACAGTGCCATCCCAATTTCTTCAATTTTCGAGTAGAAACACCTTCCATAGCTTGCTCAATAACTAAAAGACTCACCCCTTTAGCACCTTGGCTTGGGTCCGTTTTCACTACAGCAATCACAAAATCGCCATAAACACCATTAGTAATGAAAGTTTTTGAGCCATTTACTATGTAATGGTCACCGTCTCTTATCGCTTTGGTTTGAATGTTTTGTACATCAGAACCAGCACCAGGCTCTGTAATTCCTATAGAAGAAATAAGATCACCAGAAATTATTCCAGGTAAATATTTCTTTTTTAAAGCATCTGAACCGTATTTCAAAATATATGGACCAGACATATACTGTACCACTTGCTGAGTAATGGCAAATCCACCAGAATTACAGCGTCCTAATTCTTCATTAAAAACCACGTCATAGAAAAAATCTAAGCCCATACCACCATATTCTTCAGGGTAACTAAGGCCCAAAAAGCCCATATCTCCCATTTTTTTCCAAATATCTCTGGGAGTTCTACGGTCTTCTTCCCATTGGTCTATATTAGGAATTGCTTCTTTCTCAAGAAAAGTTCTAAAGGACTGGCGGAATAATTCATGTTCTTCAGTAAAGTAATAGGAATTCATATAGAAATTTTTTTTGTTAATTTTTTTGTGAAAATAGTAGGAAATAGCGAAATTTCGCTAGTTTTGCCGAAGATTCATGTTAGGAGTTATTACTTATGACATTAAAAGGATTAAAATCGATAACCTACATCTTTCATCTTTTCCCATCTACCTCAATCGTATTACATAATAAACTACAATAAGCACCTAAAAATATGGTAAGTGCAGAAGGCAAAATAATGTCTTCTGCCGAATTTAGTACGAAAATACTAATTTTCAATAGTTTATTAAACCATATTAATAAAAACTTGTTTTTATAAAAACAGATATTATTTTTTTAAGATAAAAAAAGCATAACTTAGTATTCTAAGAGAGAGAAAATGAAAATATAATTTTATTTTATAGATAAAATTAAATTTTTATTTGGTAAATATTTATTGAGTATGCGAGATTAAAAACCTATGACAAATACAATTGAAAGTTTTGCAGATATGAGTAAACCTTCTATATTTTGGCTATCCACAGAAATTGGTAGAGCATTTACCGAGTATGGTTTATCCTTACCATTTCGAACATTTTCCAGTAAATCAGTTGCGGGAGATGGGCATCCAGTATTGGTATTACCGGGCTTCATGGCTTCGGATACCTCGACAAAAGTACTTAGAAAGTTCATTCAGGATAATGGCTATACTGCTATTGCATGGGAATTAGGCAGGAATAGAGGAGAAGTAGAGGTTTTAGATTTATTATTTCTAAAATTAGAAGAAATTTATGAAGAATATGGACGTAAAGTGAGTATAGTTGGGTGGAGTTTAGGAGGCGTTCTAGCAAGACAATTAGCTAAAGAGAAACCGCATTTAGTTCGCCAAGTCATCACCTTAGGCTCTCCATTTAGAGACATTACAGCACCAAATAATGCTTCTTGGGTATACAATTTGATTTCTGGAGGTAAAAGAGTGGTCGATTTGGACCCTGAATTATTAAAAGACTTGCCAAAGCCAGCACCTGTCCCAACGACAGCGATATATTCTAAAGAGGATGGAGTAGTATCCTGGGAGGTTTGTATAGAGGAAAAGGAAACTGCAATCCATCAAAACATCCAAGTAAGAGGAAGTCACATTGGGTTAGGTGTCAATGCCGCTGTATTAAAAATTATTCAAGACAGACTCCAATACGAGGAAGAAAATTGGGCAGCTTTTAAGCCCCAAAATTTTGTAGATGATTTATTATTATATCCTTCTTTATAGAACGATGAACTATAAACGATGAACGATGAATTCGCCAAAGACAGGAATTAATACCTGTATAACGAATTCATCATTCATCATTCATCATTCATCATTATTTAATCGCTTCTCCACCACGCGTTCGAGTCCGTATCCGAATCGCATCCATAACATCATAGACAAAAATCTTCCCATCTCCTACACTTTCAGTTGATGCATTATCTAAAATGACATTGATACATTTTTCTAAATTTTCGTCACTAATAATACAGATAATCATTACTTTATTTCTTAAAATATTAGACTTCTCTGTACCACGATAAACTTCAGAATAACTTTTTTGTAATCCAGTTCCTTTGACGTTCATCACCGTCATACACGGAATATCTGCGGCTTTTAAGCCTTTTTGGACATCCTTTAATTTGGATGGATTTATTATTGCTTCTACTTTTTTCATTTTTTAAAATTTTGAAAGTCAGTTATTTATGGTTTTTATGAAAAATAAAATAACCAACCTTTAAACAAAATAAAATCTAATTTAGATTCTAAATTTACCACTAACCACTAATCACTCATATTCAGAATAAGACTCCACACCGAATTCAGCAGCATCAATACCTGCCAATTCTTCCTCTCTTGTTACTCTAATTCCCATAGTTATATCTAAAACTTTCATCAAACCAAAGGTTATGACAAAAGACATAATAGCGATTGCTGCTACACCAGTCAATTGTACAATAAATTGGTTGGCGCCGCCGCCTGTAAAAAGTCCACCTTCAGCTGCAAAAAGTCCGACTGCCAAAGTTCCCCACACGCCATTTACTCCATGCACGGCTACTGCACCTACAGGGTCATCAATATGCATTCTATCAATCGTGATGACGGCAATATCTACCAAAATACCAGCAACGAAACCAATGATAATTGCTGCCCAAGGATCTACCACATTACAACCTGCAGTAATTCCGACCAAACCAGCTAAAACACCATTAATAACCATCGTAATATCAACCACACCATGACGTAATCGAGTATACATCATCGTAGCTACACCGCCAGCTGCGGATGCTAGGAAGGTGTTTGTCGCCACTGTACCGATAAGTTCCCAATTGCCTACTGCTGCAAGCGTAGAACCTGGATTAAAGCCAAACCAGCCAAACCATAAAATAAAGGCACCAGTAGCCGCTAACGGTAAATTATGACCAGGAATCGCATTAATACTACCATCCTCATTATACTTACCAATTCTAGGTCCAAGAACAATGGCACCGGCCAAAGCCGCAAATCCACCCATAGCGTGTACCGCTGCTGAACCAGCAAAGTCATTAAATCCTTTTTGAGCTAACCACCCATCAGGATTCCATACCCAATTTGCTGCTAAAGGATAAAGAAGTGCACAAAAAAGAACGACAAAGACGACGTAAACCCAATTTCTCATTCTTTCCGCTAGTGCACCTGATACAATAGAAACAGCTGCAATAGCAAAGCCCATTTGAATAAACCAGAATAATTTATTAGAGACGGTGAGTCCTAAATCTCGGTCAGTAATGCCCATGTCAAAGGCAAAATAGCCATTAGATTGACCATAAGCAATGCCAAATCCGACCGCGAAAAAAGCCAAACCACCAAACATAATATCAATCATTACTTTGGCGATAATACTCATTGTATTCTTGGACCGAATAAAGCCTGCTTCTAAGAGGGCAAAGCCTCCCTCCATTTGAAAAATAAGTGCTGCACAAATAGCCACCCAAACAGTGTCTATGGCATTAATGTGCCCTTGAATAGCCTCTGCATTTGAGGCTACCTGAGCGGTAACTTCCGTTAAACCTTGCATAATCGTTTTGTTTATACAGACTTGTTAAATTTTAAATTACAAAGGGTAGTTGCATAGGCTAACCATCAGTATTTAACAAATCTTTTATCCATAAATAGTAAAATTCTTCATCCAGAATTGAAGAAAGTTTTTTGATGTCCATTAGAAATATAAGACACCATAATATATTGTCGTTTATTTTATTGGAATGGTAAAGGGCTGTATATCAGCATGTTGTGCTGAATGTGTTTTTAGTTATATGAAAATTCAGCTCGGGTGAGTTTAAAAATTTACACACAAAATTAGCAGAAATAAGAAGTATATTATAAAATCTATATTAAAAAATTATGTTTATTTTTTATTTGAGTTTAAATTTTGTTTTTAAAGCATCTGCCACATTTTATTTTTGATTAATGCTGTTTTTTATAATGTTATGTTGAAAATGAATGTAGTTTTTTGTAGAAATTCAGTTCTTATTTTAAGCAACACCAGGAGAGATTACGTTGAGTTGTGGCTAGACTTCAAGGAATGGCTAAAATTTATGGCAAATCCCCCCCACAGTTTAAATACTGTCCCACGCCTACACATCCTTCATAGACAACTGAATCCGATTCCGCACCTTATCCACCTCTACGACCTTCACCTGCACTTGCTGCTGTAATTTCACAATATCTGCTGGGTTCTTAACAAACTTATTGGCCAATTGCGAGATATGCACCAATCCATCCTGCTTGACGCCAACATCCACAAACGCCCCAAAATTGGTGACATTCGTAACGATTCCAGGTAGAATCATCCCAATATTCAAATCATCAATCGTTTTAACAGATTTCGAAAACTCAAAAGATTTAGCCGTTCCTCTAGGGTCCAACCCAGGTTTATCTAATTCTTTTATAATATCTTTTAAAGTTGGAAGACCAATAGCATCACTTACATAAGCTTGCAAATTAATGGATTTTTGTAAGTCTTTATTATCAATTAATTGTTGAATAGAACAGTTCAAATCCTTGGCCATTTGTTGCACTATAGCATAACTTTCAGGGTGAACAGCAGTATTATCTAAGGGATTTTTGCCTGACTTAATGCGTAGAAATCCGGCACATTGCTCAAACGCTTTATCACCCATTCTAGCCACTTTTTTGAGCTGTTTACGATTAATAAAAGCACCATTTTCCTTTCGGAAATCAACGATATTACCTGCTAAAGTTGGTCCTAAACCAGACACATAGGTCAATAAATGCTTACTGGCAGTATTTAAATTAATCCCAACAGAATTGACACAACTTTCTACTACTCGGTCCAGACTTTCTTTCAACATTCCTTGATGCACATCATGCTGATATTGTCCAACACCAATAGATTTAGCATCAATTTTAACCAACTCCGCCAAAGGGTCCATCAACCGACGACCAATAGAAACAGCACCCCTAACAGTCACATCCTTATCAGGAAATTCATCCCTCGCAATTTGAGAAGCAGAATAGATAGAAGCACCACTTTCGTTGACCATAAAAACCGCTACCTCTTTATCAAAATTGATACTATTTACCAAGGCAAGTGTTTCTCGGCCGGCAGTCCCATTACCAATCGCAATTGCTTGAATATCAAACTGGTAGAATAGGTTTTTGAGGTGATTAATAGCACCAAACTGGTCCGATTGAGGAGGATGAGGAAAGATAGCAGAATGGTCCAGTAAATTCCCGCTTTCATCTAAACAAACGACCTTGCAACCTGTCCGAAAACCAGGGTCAATGGCTAAAATTCTCAATTGACCTAAAGGAGCGGCCAGCAATAATTGCTTTAAATTTTCAGTAAAAACTTTGATAGCTTCGGTATCTGCAATTTCTTTAGCTTTATTTCTAAATTCAGTCTCTATAGACGGAGATAAAAGTCTTTTATAGCTATCTTCCAAAGCCAATTTTACTTGCTTTGTAGCAGCTCCATATCCTTCCAAATACTGTTGTTCTAATCGATACATGGTCTGCTCCTCATCAGGGAAAATCGAGACCCTGAGAAAACCTTCTTCTTCCCCTCTTCTCATAGCTAAAATTCGGTGAGAAGGACACTTTTTTAAGGCCTGTTCAAACTTAAAATAGTCTTTATATTTAATCCCTTCTTCGTCCCGTCCACGAGCCACTTTAGATTTAATAATTGCTGTCCTATCGAAAGCAAAACGCACGCTATCTCTAGCCTGTTTATCTTCGTTTATCCATTCAGAAATAATGTCTCGACTGCCCGCCAAAGCAGCCTCAATATCAGGCACTTCGTCCGTTAAATATTGTCCTGCAAGCGATTCAATTTGGTGATTATTTTGCTTGAAAAGGGCCTGCGCTAAGGGTTCCAATCCCTTTTCTTTAGCAGCAGTTGCTCTCGTTTTTCGCTTCTTTTTATAGGGCAAATATATATCCTCTAATTCTGTTGAATTATAGGTGTCCATAATCCTTTGCTTAAGCGCAGCGGTCAATTTTCCTTGCTCTTCAATAGCTTTTAAAATGGTCTCTTTTCGTTTTTCAATTTCTCTAAACTTATCCAAGGCAGATTTAATATCCGCGATGGCAACTTCATCTAAAGAGCCCGTCATTTCCTTTCGATATCGCGAGATAAACGGAATAGTCGCCCCTTCATCCAATAATTTAATCGTATTTTCGACGCCTCGTTTAGGTAAGTGTAAAGATTTGGTAATCAGTGAGATAGCAATAGGCTCCATAAGGTAAGTGTGTAGTTTTAGTTTTTATATTAAGGGTTTTCTTATAAAAATTCCATACTAAGCGTTCCTAATAAATTTTGCCGTATCGAACGGCAAAATTTATAAAAAAGGGATTTAAAGGGTGAGCTAAAATAGATTTTCGGAGAAAATCTATTTTAGCTCACCCTTTA
>CALLVC010000550.1 GCA_938010785.1 uncultured Saprospiraceae bacterium | reverse complement strand
TCATCAGCCTCATCAGAGAAAGTTCAAACTCAAGTGTCAAGTTCAAATTAAAATTTACAAATCATTGACAATCAAGTACTTTAAAATGGATTTAGGGCGAACGAAAAGTCAAAATCGTAATATATAAACCTTTGAAAAATTGATAGTCGATGTTTGAAGATTGCATCTTCAAACCAATATTTTAGCATTTTTTAACTTTTATCAGTCGATTACATATTATAAAAACGACTTTTCGTTCGCCCTAAATGGATTTTTGATTTTGATACACTTCCCCCTTATAAACCTCATCACCTCACCGATACAAGCCACTTGCCCCGATATATTCAAAAACCTCATCCACGACTAAATATCGAATAGACTGGCCATTTTGAATAGCCTTTCGAATATAACTAGCTGAAATATCCATTAAGGGAGCTTCGAACAAAGAAACCTTTTCATGAGTAGCCAAGTTTCCTAGTTCATATTTTGGCCGGCTATAAACGTAAATCTGATGATTATCTAAAATAAGTTCATAGTTCTTCCATTTATGAAAAGTTCCTAAATTATCTCCTCCCATAATTAGGACAAATTCCTTGGTAGGATGTTTTTCTTTTAAATAGGTCAGCGTATCAATGGTATAAGAAGGTTTTGGCAAATCAAATTCGATATTAGATGCCTTTAGTTTAGGGTTATCCCCAATAGCTAATCTAACGAGATGCAGGCGGTCATAGTCTCTAGCAAGAGACTGTTTTTGTTTAAAAGGATTTTGTGGAGAAACAACTAACCAAACTTCTTTCAAATCCGTATAACTAGCCATATAGTTGGCAATAATCAAATGGCCAACATGAATGGGGTTGAAAGAACCAAAAAATAAGCCTATTTTCATTTTATGTGGATTCAGAAGAATTAAACAATAAGCGTAAAATATACACTTAAAAAACTGTAACTTTACCTTCTCAGAAATCATAAAAAAATAAGTCAGTCATTTTGTTTTAGTTTTTCTTTTGTAGACAGCTCTGCTGGTTAGAAAAGGAAGATTAAAGCAAAATGTTAAAATACAGATTTATTTTTTCATCATCAATAAGACAAAGTAACAATAAATCTAATTTAATCATGGCAAAAATTTTAGTAACAGGTGGCTGCGGCTATATAGGAAGCCACACATTAGTCGATTTAATAGACAATGGATTTGAAGTTGTTTCAGCAGATAATTTCCACAATTCACACGTTTCAGTCCTCGATGGAATTAAAGAAATTACGGGAAAGCAGGTAAAAAATTACAATCTAAATCTTTGTGACCTAGCAGCTACTCGTCAAATTTTTATTGATAATCCAGATATTGAGGGAATCATTCATTTTGCTGCATTAAAAGCGGTGGGAGAGTCTGTAGATAAGCCGTTACTATATTTCCAAAACAATTTAGGCAGCTTATTAAATATTTTGGAATGTATGAAGGAATTTGAGGTTAAAAATCTAATATTCTCTTCTTCCTGTTCTGCCTATGGCAATGCCGATGAGTTGCCTGTAACGGAAAATACGCCATTTAAAGAAGCAGAGAGTCCTTATGCTCGTACAAAGCAAATGGGGGAGCATATTTTGGAAGATTTTGCTAAAAAATATACTAGCTATAATTGTATCTCCCTTCGCTATTTTAATCCTGCGGGGGCGCACGAAAGTGCGATTATAGGAGAATCTCCAACTAATAATGCCAGTAATTTAGTACCTGTGGTAACAGGAACAGCCATCGGCAAAAGAGCAAAAATCACGGTATTTGGTACAGACTACGATACCAGAGATGGCAGTTGTATTCGGGATTATATTCATGTGATGGATTTAGCCAATGCACATACCAAAGCAATGCAATTTGTAATAGAAGGTAAAAATGAAAATAATTCAGAAGTATTCAATTTAGGAATTGGGGCAGGAGTTTCTGTTTTAGAAGCCATTGATGCTTTTGAAAAAGTCAATAAGGTAAAATTAAATTACGAATTAGGACCAAGAAGGGCAGGAGACGTAGTAGCCATTTATGCTAATTTTGAAAAAGCAGCTCAGTTATTGGGTTGGCAACCAAAAAGAAATATAGAGGATATAATGCGAACAGCTTGGGAATGGGAAAAAGTGAGGAATGAATAAGCGATTCCGAAGGATGAAGGTCTAGAAGACCTTCAAGCGAATGAACCGCAAAGCGGGCAGGATGCTAAATTCTAATTTTTTTAATTTCAAACCGCTTTATAAAAAAAATGAAAAAGCCGCCTAGCAAATGTTAGACGGCTTTTTTTATTGATAGTAGTATATTATCCTATTTGAAAAATATTTATTGATTATAAAAAAGTGGTTGCTGTAGCAGAGCGAATAAGAGCTTGATAATTACCCGAAGGTTAATAAATAATGCTATGTACAACAACCACTTTGGTCAATGCTGTATGTGTAAAAGTGGTATTCTTTAATACTACTTTCAGTTAATCAATTGCAAAATAAGGGATAAAAGAATAGGAGAAAATAGGTAATTTTTAAATGTCGTAAGTTTAACCACTCAAAAAGTATTTTAACGAAAATGTTAAGACCTTAAATTACTTTAACACTGATAATCAAATAGTTATGAACTACAAAAAATAAAAAAATAGAATTCATTAAAATTTTTAATAGAGTGTTAATACTCGATAAAAAACAAAAATCGTGTTTTTTAAATGGCTTTTTTTTAAATGGGATGAACAAACACCGTTTGTGAATCCCAAAGCAGATGGGAAGCTTGATATAATGAGTATTTTTAATAGGTCCAATAGAGCAAAAGATAAAGATTAGTTGTACACTTTATTTGTGCATCATTCCTTATCTATAATAGACAAAATTAAAGTGTAATTTTTGCCTTATTTTTGAGGTAATTATGAAAAAGAAGTTATCTCCAACAGATAAAACGACTCCCAAAGTCATTACTGGCGTAAAAGCCCCTAATGCCCTCAATCCTCATTTAAAAAATATCCTCGCTAAAAAGAAAAAACAACAAGGTACTGCGGACGACTATTTTCAAGGTATTCGAAACGGAGACAAAGTCGCATTGTCTCAAGCCATCACTATCATAGAAAGTACACGTCCAGTAGACCAAAAGATTGCAGAAATAATTATTGAAAAATGCTTACCCTTTGCCAACCAATCTATTCGGATAGGGATTACAGGAACTCCCGGAGTTGGCAAAAGTACGTTCATAGAATCCTTTGGCAATCATCTATTGACTGAACATAAAAAAGTGGCGGTCCTAGCCGTAGACCCATCTAGTCAAATTAGCGGAGGAAGTATTTTGGGCGATAAAACTAGAATGGAAAAATTAGCGCATCAGGAAAACGTTTTTGTTCGCCCATCTCCTGCCAAGTCATCCTTAGGAGGAGTCGCTCGAAAAACTAGGGAAACGATGATATTATGTGAAGCGGCTGGATTTGATACTATTTTAGTAGAAACGGTAGGCGTTGGGCAATCAGAAACATTAGTACATTCGATGGTCGATTTTTTTCTACTCCTATTATTACCCGGTTCAGGAGACGAACTACAAGGCATCAAAAGAGGGATTGTAGAAATGGCCGATTTGGTTTTGATTAATAAAGCAGATGGAGATAGAGTCAAACTAGCCAAAAAAACTAGAATAGATTATAAAAATGCGCTTCATCTTTTTCCACCAAAAGAAAGTCAATGGACAGCGCAGGCATTAACTTGTTCGGCAATAAGTAATGAAGGCATTGAAAAAGTATGGGTACAAATTGAAAAATATATTCAGCAAACCAAAAGCAATAATTACTTTGAGGCCAACCGAAAAAAGCAAGCAAAATATTGGTTATTAGCTTCTATTAATCAAGGTTTACAGACTGCATTTTATAATAATGAAACTATCAAAAAAGAATTAAGCCTAATCGAAAAAGCAGTTTTAAATAATGAATTATCTCCATTCCAAGGAGCCGAACGCTTATTAAATTTATTTAAGGACCATTAAGCTATTCCAATGATTACCCAAAATATCAATCAGCTAATAACCATTGTATTCGTCTTGTTGCTAATAAATTGCAGCAATGAATCAGGCACCTCTAACGAATCCTTCCCAAATACCCCCGAAACAGTCAGTAAACAATGGCAATTCCATTTGGATAACAACGAACTAGAAAAAGTAGCAAAATTAAGCACCTCTACCACCAAAGAATGGCTTTCAGAAAACAAAGAATTATTCTTGAATGATACCCAAGTCTACAAAACAGAATTTGTAAAAATGGAGTGTGACTCCGTAGGCAATACTGCGACTTGCACCTACCAGATTAAAGAAGAAGGAGAATTAATAGAAGATGTTTTTTTATTGAAAAAAATCGAAGGTCAATGGCTGGTTGATATCGAAGAGGACAATGGAAGTCCGCTTTTAGAAGAAGAAATTTTTAAAGAAATGGAGCAGGAGTTAAAATTGGATTAATCAGTATATGAAGAACTTCCAGAACCTGCCCGACTAGACAGGCGGGCTTGGAGTTCTGGAAGTTCTAAATGGTTTGAAAAAAAGCACTTTATAATTCAGCAGCCAAATGACTAGCCTCTTTAATCGCTTTCTTTGCGTCCAAAGCAGCAGCAATATTTGCCCCACCAATTAAATGGACACTTTTTCCAGCCGCTTTTAATTCTTCGTACATATCTCTTAAAGGTTCTTGGCCTGCACATATCACGACATTGTCAACAGGCAATACCTTAGATTCATCACCAACCGTAATATGCAATCCAGCATCATCAATTTT
>CALLVC010000549.1 GCA_938010785.1 uncultured Saprospiraceae bacterium | reverse complement strand
AAATGCGCAAGCGCGGAGTAGGAGTTGATAAAATAATTTACGGAGGAGATCGTTTAGGGATTTATTTTTTAGAAACTGGTGCAGTTAGCAGAGGAAGTAAAGTTGTTTATGATAGAGCACATTCTGCAATTTCAGAAATAAAACCAGGAATGGTAGATTGGAAATCTGTATTTAAAGATGTAGCTTGGTTTCATTGGACTGGTATTACACCAGCAATTTCTCAAGGAGCAGCAGATGCGTGTTTAGAAGCTGTTAAAGTTGCTAGTGAAATGGGTGTAACAATTTCTACAGATTTAAACTATAGAGCTAAATTATGGACTTTCTGTGATGAAAAGCATAGAGAAAAAATAATGACTGAAATAACATCGTATTGCGATATTATTTTAGGAAATGAAGAAGATGCTGAAAAGCATTTTGGATTACACCCTGAAGGTTTGGATGTAACGGCGGGACATGAAGTGGATGCAAAATCCTATTTATCTGTATTGCAACAACTAATGGAAATGTTTCCAAGAGCCAAAAAAGTTATTACAACTTTAAGAGGGTCAATTAGTGCTTCTCATAATACTTGGTCTGGGGTCTTATACGATGGTAAAACATTGTACGAAGCACCAACTTATCAGATTACACACATTGTAGATAGAGTAGGTGGTGGTGATAGTTTCATGGGTGGTTTGATTTATGGCCTATTAAATTATCCAGACGATGATCAAAATGCTTTGAATTTTGCAGTAGCAGCTTCTTGTTTAAAGCATACGATCTATGGCGATGCCAATTTAGCAACAAAAGAAGAAGTAGAGAAATTGATGAGTGGCGATGCTTCAGGACGGGTTGCTCGATAAAAAATATAAGTAAATAATAATTTACTTCAAGAATAATTTGGTTTTATTTGGTTAGGAGAAGGGTGGTAACTTGATGTTACTGCCCTTCATTTTAAAGTTTAAATTAAAATGGCAAAGTTTTCAAAAATACAGGTTTTAACAAAAGCAGCGGAACAAGGCATGATGCCACTTTTTTACCATGCAGATGTTGAATTGGGTAAAAAAGTAATTACTGCTTGTTATAAAGGAGGGGCAAGATTATTAGAGTTTACCAATCGAGGCGATTTCGCTCACGAAGTATTTGGCGAACTCAATAAATTTTGTAGAACTGAATTACCCGAAATGATAATGGGCGTAGGGTCAATCAATGATGCAGGAACAGCTAGTTTGTTTATGCAATTAGGTGCAAATTTTATTGTTTCCGCTTCTTTCCGAGAAGATATTGCAAAGGTTTGTAATCGCCGAAAAGTCCCGTATATGCCCGGTTGTGGTACATTGACCGAAATTGGCAAAGCAGAGGAAATGGGCTGTGATATTGTGAAATTATTTCCTGGAAGTGTTTATGGTCCTGGATTTATTAAAGCCATCAGAGGCCCACAGCCATGGACAACCATTATGCCAACGGGAGGCGTAGCTCCTACTGTTGAAAACCTAACAGGTTGGTTTGATGCAGGTGCTGTTTGTGTAGGAATGGGATCTAAATTAATTTCTAAAGATATTTTAAAGAATAAAGATTTTAAGCAATTAGAAAAGAAAACGAGCGCTGCTTTAAAGACCATTCAAGAGGTTAGAAGCTAGTGTTCTTATTTACTGGATAACATTATGTTGTCCAGTAAATTTTTCATCATTTCGTAGTATAACTATAACTCAATTCTCTAACTAAGAAACGACAAAAAAAACTAAACTTCCAATCCAAAAGACGGAGTTATTTTTTGTCAATACTAAAACGATAAAGCTAGTTACTATGAGAAATTTCCTATTTCTAAGTTTATTACTAATTGCATTAGCTTGTAATGTACCTCAAAAAGCAACCGTTCCTTCCGTCTCCATTCAAACAACAGCTCCTAAAATAACAACCGTAAAAACAAATACTGAGTTATCAAATGCCATTGCTGCAGCAGCCCCGGGAGATGAAATTGTCTTAACAAATGGTGTTTGGAAGGATGTCGCCATTGAGTTTACTACCAGTGGAACGGAAGAACAACCTATTACACTTCGAGCTGAGACAGAAGGTCAAGTATCCATAGAAGGTCAATCGTATGTGAAATTTGGTGGCGATCATATAACTATGAGTGGCCTACATTTTAAAAATGGTTATAGTCCTCAAAGAGCTGTTATTAATTTCCGAATGAATAGCGAAAAAGTAGCTAATCACTGTAGAGTGACTAATTGTGTCCTAGAAAATTTTAATAAACCGAATAGAGATGAAGTGGACCTTTGGGTGGCTTTTGCAGGTAGACATAATCAATTAGATCATTGTTATATTGCTGGAAAAACCAATAAAGGACCAACCGTTCGGGTAGATATTAAAGGAAATCAAAGTATTAATAATTACCACCAAATTGTCAATAACCACTTTGGACCTAGACCAAGAAAAGGAGGACCAAGTGCAGAAACTATCCAGATAGGTGACAGTGGCACTTCCATGTCTCCTAGTTATACAAACGTTTCTAATAATTTATTTGAAAAGTGTAATGGAGAAGTAGAAGTGATTTCCAGCAAGACCAATTTTAACGAATTTAGAAATAATGTTTTTTATAAAAGTGAAGGGTCATTAGTTACTAGACACGGTAATTATTGCACTATTGATGGTAATTATTTCATAGGTGATGGGAACGCTAATGTTGGTGGTATCCGATTAATTAATACAGGACACTGGGTCACCAATAACTATTTTTATAACTTGAAAGGGGAAGCTTTTAGAAGTCCTTTAGCAGTTATGAATGGCATCCCAAAATCGCCTTTAAATCGATATAACCAAGTAACGGATGTAGTAGTGGCTCATAATACTTGGGTAAATTGCAAGTCTCCTTTGCAATTTGGGGTAGGTACTAATATTAGCCAAAAAGATGTCTTACCCAAATCAGAAATACGTTCAGCGGTTCCTATTAGAACAACTGTGGCAAACAATTTAATTATTAATACAGAAGGAGATAAAATGCCTGTTGTAGCACATGATAAAATCAATAAAATTAAGTTTAAAAATAATTTAATTGATAATCAAAATGTTTCTTTTGAAGTACTAGAAGGATTGACCTCGGCTAGCTTGAGTACAAAAGAAGTAGCGGAAAATATTTTTGTGCCATCCGCTAATATTGCGGATAAGGAAATCTATAAAGGTTTTGATTTTGATAAAATTGAGAAAGATTTATTTGGTAATAGCCGAGTAGAAAAGAATGCAATTGGTGCAATCACTCAATCTACTGGCGCACCCACCAATATTTTAAATAAAAAACAGTATGGGGCGACTTGGTTCTCTAATGAAGAAATGGAAGTAGTTCCACAAACGCATATGGCAACTGCCCAAGACGGAGATTTAGCTTCAAAAATTAAAGCCGCTAAATCAGGAGATATTATTGAATTATCAGCAGGCAATTATACGTTGAATAACTCTTTGGTTATTAATAAATCCATCACTATCCAATCAAAAGGGGAGAAAGCTAGCATTAAGTATGTTGGAGAGGAAAAAACACCAGCCTTTGCTATGCATCCAAATGGTCATCTAATTTTAAAAAACCTTACGTTGGAGGGCACAAATACGCAATTTGCATTGGCTACTTTGAAAGAAAATATGTCTAATCATTATAATCTAACCGTAGAGGATGTGACTATTAGTAATTTCAATTATGTATTAAAAGCCTACAAAGAGTCTTTTGGTGATGTCCTTACTTTTAAAAATACAATGATTAAAGATTGTGAAAATGGGATAGAATTATCAGAAGAAACGAATGATAAAGGAGATTATAACGCAGAATTTATAATCTTTGATAATTGTCAATTTGAGCATGTTAAAAGCAATGTCGTTGATTATTATAGAGGTGGTTATGATGAATCCACTATCGGCGGTAATTTATCTATTACTAATAGTTCTTTCAATAATTGTGGAGAAAAGGAAGAAAATGGTATCTTGTTGAATACAAGAGGTATTATCAATGTGGATATTTCGAAAAATACTTTCAAAAACAACAAGGTTAAATTGATAGCTTTATTATGGGGGGCAAAGAATAATACCCATAGTGACAATGAAGTTATGAATTCCGGAGAAATAAGAGTAGAAGAAAACCTTAAATTGAAATTAATGTACTAAATAGCAATATCATTTTAAACGATGAACTATAAATGATAAGGGTTTTAAAGGGTGGGCTAAAAATGGATTTTCATAGAAAATCCATTTTTAGCCCACCCTTTAATCCCCTTTTTACAAATTTTGCCGTTCGATACGGTCCCGATGAAAATCGGGATTAGGAACGTCTAGTTAAGCGTTTTTATAAGAAAACCCTTTATAAATGATGAATGATGAATTCGACAATTCGAGCATGTATTTTCTGACTGCTAACTAGAGATAATTCGAAAAAAAATAGCTATTAATCAAAACCATATTCCCTTTTGAAAATGCATTTCAAAAGGGAATATTACTTTAAACGAAAACCTTAAAAAATAAACAAAATGCTGCTAACCAAAACAAAACGACTCTTTAAATCACTCCTGCCAGGAATTTTTCTGTTTGGTTTTACTGTTGGAACGGGTAGCGTAACGGCGATGGCAAAAGCAGGGGCAGACTACGGAATGTCCTTACTTTGGACCATTTTTTTGTCTTGCGCCATCACTTACCTTTTAATCAATCTATTCGGAAAATATACTTTAGTAACAGGGGACACGACGCTTGCGGCTATTAAAAAACGAATTCACCCAGCAGTGGCTATGTTTTTTGTGATTACGCTAACTGCTCATGTATGCGGAAGTACTATAGGCATCATGGGAATCGTCGCCGATGTATGTTACGAATGGTCGAAAAATTTTGTCGCAGCTGGCATTCAACCCATCTATTTTGCGCTTTTTTTTATTGCTACTATCTACTTGATTTTTTTGCAAGGAAGTACTCAAGTATTCCAACAAACCCTAGCGGTTATTGTAGGCATTATGGCTATTTGTTTTTTGATTAATTTTTTCTTGTTAATGCCGCCATTGATGGATTTAGCAAATGGGATGATTCCTAATATACCAGATACAGGTTCGAGTAATAGTGCCTTTTTAGTTATTGCTTCTATGGTTGGGACAACTGTTTTTTCAGGCTTATTTATTTTACGGTCTACCTTAGTGAAAGAAGCAGGCTGGACGATGGCAGACCTTAAAACCCAACAAAAAGATGCGCTGTTTTCTGGTTTTCTAATGTTCTTCGTCAGTGCGGCAATTATGGCTGCAGCAGCAGGTTCCCTCCACGTAAAGGGTGTTACCTTAACGAATGTATCTGAATTAATTAGTTTATTAGAACCTTTTGCTGGCTCATTTGGCGTAGCTATTTTTACGATTGGATTAATAGCAGCAGGTGTTTCTTCTCAATTTCCCAATGTTGCCTTATTACCGTGGATGTTAGATGATTATTACGAAAGGAAAGGAGACTTAACAAGGTTGAATTATAGAATTTTTGTGTTTTTTATGTCTCTTTTAGGGTTGATTGTGCCTATTTTTAATGCCAAACCAATTGCTATTATGATACTCTCTCAAGCTTTTGGCGCTTTGGTTTTACCCGCTACAGTCGCATGTATTATCTACTTAGGAAATGAAAAAAGCCAAATGAAAGAGCATAAATTCTCCCTAAGTTTGAATCTGGTGCTAGGTACTATTTTACTCTTTGCTATTCTAATGAGCTATATGAGTTATACGGGTATTTTTGCTACGCTCCAATCGTTATAAGTACCAAACAAACCGAAATATGAAACTAAAAAAGGACATCAATCATTTGATGTCCCTTTAAAATTTATATTTGAGCAAAACTAATTGCTAATCGTTGCTTAGTGGGTATGTCCCATATGCTGATGTTGCTTTCCATGCTTATGCTTACAGCCAATTCTTTTCCAACTACCTTAGGAACGATTGAGCATGCAAGCGATTGGAGCTTTATGTCTAGAAAGCGATATGAAATGGGGGCTTGTGAGGTAGCATATCTTTTGGTGTGGATAGGATAAGGAGAGAAGGATAATTAGATGGCTAATTTCTTAGAATGACAACCTCATGAAATTCTTAAAACTATTGGACTATTTTTAGGACTCTTTGTTTTGGTACGTATTGTTTTTGCTTTAGGAGTGCAGAGATATGCAGTGTGGTTTGATAAAATCAGCCTATCTGATGACGTCGTTATCAGATAGGCTGATTTTTGAATTACTCCATTTTTTCTTTTTTAGCAACCAACCCAATCGGCCTTACCCCTACTCCCGTTCTATCTGTCAACTTATCGCCCAATTCCTGTCGAGCCTTTTCTGCATGTTCCAATAATTGAGCAACAATTTCAGGGTGCTTTTCCGCAACGTCGGTGGTCTCACTAATATCATTTTCCAAATCATATAATTCTTGCCCAATTTGATGGTACTCGTAGTCTATCGGCAAACCATCATTTGTTCCAACTCGCCCATTCAATGTTCGATAGCGGTGCGGTAAGTATAATTTCCAACGACCATCTCCACTTAAAATGCCATGCAATTCATTTTGATGATAATAAAAATAATAAGCGTCGTGATGCGGTGCGTTTGTTGTTTTTCCTTCCATTAAATAGCTCATGTCTTGGCCATCAATTTTTTTAGCAGGTAATTTTGCACCTGTTAATTTTGCTATGGTCGGTAAAATGTCAATCGTCATCGCTGGATTTGCAATGGTTTGTCTAGCAGGAATTGTTGAAGGCCATCGCATGACACAAGGCACTCGAACACCGCCCTCTAAAGAAGTCCCTTTCCCTTCTCGCAAAGGCAAAGCAACCCCAGAATGACCACCATAAGACAACCAAGGACCATTATCTGAAGTAAAAATAACCAAGGTGTTTTCATCCAAACCATTTTCCTTTAGGGTCTTTAAAATTTCACCCGTAGACCAATCGATTTCTTCAATGACATCTCCATATAAACCACCGGCAGATTTGCCTTTGAATTTGTCAGAAACATAAAGTGGAACGTGTGGCATACTATGTGGCACATACAAAAAGAAAGGCTTGTCTTTATTTTTATTAATAAAATTGACGGCTCTTTCCGTGTATTGCGTGGTAATTTGGCTTTGGTCTTCTAAAGTATCTATCACCGTTTCATTTTCTACTAAAGGCAAATCAGGGAAGTTGAAGACAGAACCTTGCCAGGGATGATAAGGCCACATATCGTTGGAGTAGGGAATCCCCAAATATTCATCAAAACCTTGTTTAGTTGGTAACAATTCTGGTTCGGAGCCTAAGTGCCATTTACCATAAATAGCTGTGGCGTAACCCAATGGTTTTAAGATTTCCGCTATGGTTTCTTCGGCTGGATTTAGGCCTTTTCCTACATATGGGGAAAAAGCCCCTGAAATACCGATTCGATTGGCATAACAGCCTGTTAATAACGAAGACCTAGAAGCAGAACAAACGGGTTGAGATACATAAAAATTAGTGAATCGGGCGCCTTCTTTAGCCATTTGGTCAATATTCGGCGTTTTTATAGTAGGCGAGCCATAACAACTTAAATCTTGATAGCCTTGGTCGTCCGTGAAGATAAGAACGATATTGGGTGGCCGATTTTCTGTGGAGGATACATTTTCTTTTTCGGCAGGCGAGCTACAAGCAACTAATAAGGCAAAGAGAAAAAGGAGTGAATTTAGATACTTCATAAGTTTTTCGTTTTAATTCACAAATTAAGGAAAAACTTAAGGTTTTTGTAGTTTTATAAATAGCTAAAGTCAAGCTTATGTTTTACTGGGTGTGAAAATCGCATAACTCCCAGTTGCTTTGGCTATTAGTTTATTGTCATTCCAAATTTCTGATTCTATCATTGCTACTCGTTTGCCTTTATGAACGACTACCGTATGGCAATCTAAAACCCCTTTCCTAGCAGCTTTAAAATAAGTCATTTTAATTTCAATAGTGGCACAAATTTCTCCATTTTTGAAATTAAGTGTTGGATATAAAGCCCCACCCATACCCGTATCAGCTAAGGAATACAAAACCCCACCGTGGACTACTTTTTGAGGATTAAAATGATGGTCTTCGATGGTTATTTGAAAATGACTTTTACCTTCAGCTCGCTTGACTAATTTCATCCCAAGATGGTCTGAAAAAGGAAATATAGTTTTTGAATGGTCCATTTTATCCAGTGTTTTTTGCTATAAAAAAGAACCGCTAGATTATCAAAATCTAGCGGTTCCTATGCGGTATAAATAATAAATTTCGACTGTTTATATCCTCTCTCACCCTCTGCCCTAAGCCCTCTACCCTCCGCTACTTCTCCAAAATACTTTTCAAATCAGCAGGCGAATAATTAATAGACTTCAACGTTTTATTATCCGATTCTCGGAAAACTAAGTAGACATCGCCTTCTTTTTTGAAATAGCTATCGACGCCTTTTGTTTTTTTGTAATGTGCCATCGTTGCTTTGGCCTCTTCTTCTGACTTACAAGTTTTACTCATGTTAGAGCGTTGCACTTCATCAAATAAAGTACGGAATTTATCCCCTAGCCCAAATTCTAAAACAGCACCTGACAAAACATATTGAATATCGCACAGAGCATCTGCAATTTCAACTAAGTCATTATCTGCAATGGCTTCTTCTAATTCTTTTAATTCTTCTGCAATCAAAGACACTCTTAATTTGCACCGTTTTTCCGCAGGAATAGTTGGCGTAAGCTCGATTGGGTGTTTAAAAGTACGGTGAAATTCAGCTACTTGATTTAATGCGTCTAATTTATCCATGATTGTGTGTAGTTATAATATTTTAAGAAGGACAAATTTAGGTAGAAAAGAGGGGAAAAGGAATAGGGAAATTTAATAAAATAAAACAGGTCGGTATTTATTATTAGGCATTTGTCTATTTTGCGAGCTATTATCAATTGATTAATGCAAAACTACGATGAATATAGATTTACCTTT
>CALLVC010000548.1 GCA_938010785.1 uncultured Saprospiraceae bacterium | reverse complement strand
TCAAATACTTTAGCATCATATTCCCTCAATTCTTCTCCGATATTGGCGACACTTACGACTCGACCGATATATTCTTCATCAGGAAAAGCATCTATTTTGATAGATACCTCTTGTCCTTTTTCTACATTACTTACATCCACTTCGTTAACATAAGTCTTAGACATCATTTCTGACAAATCTGGTAATTCCGCTACTACAGGGTCCCACGAGGAGACTTGAGAACCTGCCGATACTTTTCCTCTCCAACTTTTTGCATAAATAATCATCCCATCTTTGGGGGCGTTGATTCTAAACTCTCCTGCTAATTTGACCAATCGCTCTAGCTTGGTATTGTTTTGTTTTAAATCGGCATTAATCTCTGCAATTTTAGCCACTGCCTTATCTTTCTCCAATAAGTATTTTGATTCGGCTTGTCGATAATCTCGCTCATTCTTTTGCAAATCAATTTCCTTTTGTTGAATCACCGCTTGTGGCTCATATTTATTTTGCTCTAACTCTAGCATCTTCTCTTCTCTTGCAAATTTTAAATTAATTAATTCATCTCGCAATCCTCGAAGTGTTATCGCTGTATCAATTTTGGCTTGAGATAATTGAGTTTGAATTTTATCAATCTCAGTTTGGGCATCTCCCATTTTATTGGATACTTCCGTACGGTCAAGCGTTGCCACATAGTCTCCTTCACGGACCATCGTACCTTCTGCTACCATATCTTGGATAGTCGTTTGATGAATTCGTTCTGAACGCATACTCGACGGCGCTTTAATTTTGACAGAGCGCTTCGCCTTCAATTCTCCCGTCGCATCTACTTTGAGCACAAACTCCCCCTTTTTCAAGGTCGTCTTTACATCTGTTTGTTGTTCCGGTGTACTTTGATTGGAATAGAAATAATAGCCTCCGAAGGCCACTAATAATAGAATGGCTGGTAATACAAGTTTCTGGATGGACATAACGGGTGTTGGTTTAAAGGTCAAAATATTGAGTATTAATCAAATACCCTAAATATTATTCAAAACACTAATCTAACGAAAATAATAGATTTGTTTATCTATACCTCATTTTTTTAACAATCATTAACATCTTTAACGCAAGATGCAGAAAAAGTAACCTTTTGATGATTGAGTATCCAAGAGAGTTTCAGTTGTAGCTTTATAAACAAGGGCTTTCTTATAAAAATGCTAAACTAGGTGTTCCTAACAAATTTAGCCGTATCGAACGGCTAAATTTGTAAAAAAGGGATTTTAAGGGGGAACTAAAGTTGATTTTCAAAGAAAATCAACTTTAGTTCCCCCTTAAAAATCCTTTTTTTGATTGAAATGGGCTCGATGCCCATTTCAATCAATATTTTTGAGACGATTCAATTTTTATAAGAAAGCCCCTCTTTATAAACTAATCATCACTATCGAAAATAAATTATAATAACACCTCTTATATCCTTCTTTGGCACAATTATTGAACATTAAATAGTATTCGTTTTAGTTAAAGAACCCATCGTATTAAACCTACATTTTGTACCACTTTTGTGGTAATTTTCCATCGTTTAAACATCAAATTAGCTTTAGGCTTAATTTTTGTCACCCCTATATTATAAATTCCCCTCTTTATTTTCCATCGTTTTTACTTTACTGTTTACTATTACCTATAAAAACTTTGGTAGTTACTTTTGTTGACTTTCTACTAACTAATTACATTTTCAAAACAAGAGTTCTACCTCGTTCCATCTGTATTAATGCCTACCTACTATTTCATCAGCTCAAACTGTTTGTGCTTTTGAAAGTCAAGAAGTCCCAATTCGTGTTCATGAGAGTCCGTTCCCCTTGGGTAATGGATTGTTCGTTTTTTGTAGTTGTTACAACTACTTGGTTTAGTTTCGGGACTGCCCAGAAGTTTTACGTCTTCCATTGATATTCTTATAATATGGATTGGAATGACTGCGATTCATAAAGACTATAATTTGTTGGGTAGTCCCTTTTTTCGACTTAATTGAACCGTCTAACGGTTATCAACTATATTACTTAGTGAATTAAGTAAGGGTATTAATATTAAATATAAATGGCAGCGTCCCTACTGGAACCCTGCCGTTTTTTTTTGCTTTTAGGAGTGTTTAATTCAACAATTGTCAACTTTTTTCGGGCGTCACCAATTCATACATCATAAATTTTAAATCATACATCATAAATCTATCTAATTTTATGGGGTTTTCTTATAAAATATTTTGCACCACAAAAGAATCAAAAGTTCACAAAAGGGAGGCACAAAAGTTTTTTATTTCTTCTTTTGTGTAAATCTTTTGTGTTCTATTGTGCCTTTTGTGGTTCAATAAGGCCGCTTTTATAATATTTTCATTTTTATAAGAAAATCCTTTTTAATTTTAAACTAGATGGATGTATGATGTATGAATTCTGATGTAAGATTTATGATTTTCATCAAGCCCGAAAACACCTAAATATATTAGAAATATCTACTCTACCCTCTCCCTATCTATGCCCTATGCCTTCCTAAATCAGCTTCCACCCATCTCGATATTGCCGTCCCACAAACTGATTCGCCTCTTCAAAATTCGTGATTCTAGTATTTTCTCCATCCCAAATCAATTTCTTACGACCATAATATTCCATTCGACCTCGTTCGCCTTCTCTTCCTAAAGCATAGCTTCTAATTGCTAAATTACCCATTAAAACGGTTTCTGTTAAAGGCCCCGAATAATCAAAGGAAGAAGTTAATGCTAAATGTTCTTTGCTACCAAAACCTGCTTTACAGGCATTGGTCCAGGAAACTTGGTGCCCATGTTCTGGTAAGGCTTCGGTCGGGAATTTTGCCACAAACTCCTCCGACATCGTCAGCGTTTCTTCTCCCTTTCGGTAAACTTTAGGCGTTCTTCCATAAGTGCCACAAGTCATAATGCCTTTTTCTCCAATCATTATCACCCCATTGGCACCGCCGCTTCCGCCAATTTCTTCATCTGCGGGGATTAAATCTGGGTGGAATGGTCGAATTCCGCCATCATACCAATTCATCGTAACTGGTATATCATTTTTTGCTGATTTTGGAAATTTTACCTGTACATGCGAAGACGGTGGACATCCTTCTGGAATATGCTCTGGTATCCAATCTCTTGTAAATACTTGCCCCACACTACATTCCACCTCCGTTGGATAGCCCAATCCTAATACTCTAAACGGTGGGTCAATCAAATGACAGCCCATATCTCCTAAAGCCCCTGTTCCAAAATTCCACCAACCTCTCCATTTGAATGGGTGATACAGTGGGTCATAATCCACCATCTGTGCTGGACCGATAAACAAATCCCAATCTGCTTTACTCAAGTGTTCTGGTAGTGGTTTATTATTTTGCGGTACTGGAATGCCTTGTGGCCAGACGGGTCGATTCGTCCACACTTCTACGGTGTGTACTTTGCCAATCAACCCTTGGTCATACCACTCCATCATTTGCACTTGCCCGGGATTAGACGCCCCTTGGTTCCCCATTTGGCTCACCACTTTGTAGTTTCTAGCGCCTTCCGTCAATTGCCGTGCTTCGTAAATATTATGTGTCAATGGCTTTTGTACATACACATGCATCCCCAACTGCATAGCGGTCATTGCCGCTACCCCATGAATATGGTCTGGCGCAGAAATCGTCACAGCATCTATCTCGTCTTTCATCTCTTCTAACATCACTCGAAAATCTTTATAGAACTTTGCTTTGGGGAATAATTCTCTGGCTTTTTTGGCTTGGTTGGAATCAATATCACACAATGCTACTACATTATTCGCCCCATTATTCCAAGCATTTCTGATATCCCCAAATCCTTTTCCTCCTGCGCCAATTGAAGCAATATTTAACTTATCGCTTGGCGCAATATAGCCTTTGCCGCCTATGGCACATCGAGGTAAAATAAAAAAACTGCCGCCTATTAAGGCACTGGATTTTAGGAATTTTCTTCTGGTGGTGTT
>CALLVC010000547.1 GCA_938010785.1 uncultured Saprospiraceae bacterium | reverse complement strand
TTCACCACCTGTTTTGGAAATAAAATTAAAAATTCCTCCCGGTGCATTCGCGCTTGTAATTACCGCTGAGCCTCCACGAACGGCTTCTAGTCTACGAGTTGTCAAATCTGCCCGATGGAATAAATCTGGTCCATAATAAGTGGTTTGATAATTCGTAACGGGCAAACCATCTTCTTGTAAAGACATATAATACCAACCAATGTCATCTTCTGCGGAAGAAGAAATGCCTCTAGAATAAACTCTTGTGAATATAGAGCCTGCAGAGGCATCTACAAAAGTCCCTGTTACTCTACCTAATAATTCTGCGGTACCTAAAGCCGCACTATTCTGAATATCTTTTTGCGAAAGGGTAGAACTTGCAATGGAAGAAGCTAGTCGAGAGGTTTCATTAAACGTTCCTGTTACAATGACACTTCCTAATTCTAAGGGGTCTGCTATTAATTGCACGTCTAATTGGTGGCGCATATTTCCTATTTCGATTTGTCTATTTTCTACTTTTCTACCTAAATAAGAAATTACTACATCGTAGATTCCTGTCTCGGCCACGCTTAATTCAAACCTCCCATTTTCATCGCTTAAGGTACCTTGATTCGTATTTGAAATAAAGATACTTGCGCCACTTAATGCACTGCCATTATTATCTGTAATGATTCCAGAAATAGTTGTCTGTGCAATAGTCGAACTGCTAAGAAAAAAAAGTAAAGAAGATAGTAATAGTAGTTTTTGTAGATAATTTCCCATTAGTTATGTTTTTGCTTATTACAAAAGGAAAACAAAGATAGTAATAGAAGCAACAAGATGCTAAAAAATAATTAATCAAGGTTTACCCTAAAATAAAATAGCTCTTTTAAAAATAAAAATCATTTTCAAAAGAGCTATTTTGTTTTAAGACTTAATACTAGGCTTAGCCATATTTCTCAATATGCTGAATAAAAGTATTTAAATCTTTATCTCCTCTACCAGATAAATTAACGACAATTACATCATCTTCTTTATACTTGATATAATCTAAAGCTGCGAAGGCATGAGCAGATTCTAAAGCAGGAATAATTCCTTCTGTTCTTGTCAAAAAGTAAGCTGCTTTTAGCGCATCATCATCCGTGATACTCACTGCTTCCGCTCTTCCAGTATCAATTAAATGTGCATGCATTGGACCAATTCCTGGATAATCTAAGCCCGCAGATATAGAATAAGGTTCTACAATCTGTCCATCTTTTGTTTGCATCAAAAGCGTTCGGCAACCATGTATGATTCCTTTGGTCCCCAATACACTTGTTGCTGCAGATTCCCCACTATTAATTCCTAGACCAGCTGCTTCTACAGCAATTAACCTTACATCTAATTCATCCATATAATGATAAAACGTACCTGCCGCATTACTTCCCCCACCAATACAAGCTATTAAAGCATCAGGATTTTCCTTCCCCGTTTGCTCTTTTAACTGCCATTTGATTTCTTCACTAATCACAGATTGAAACCGAGTGACCATATCTGGGTATGGATGAGGACCAATCGCTGAACCAATAATATAATGCGTATCTGCTGGATTGTTTATCCAATCTCTAATCGCTTCATTGGTTGCGTCTTTCAAAGTCTGACTCCCGCTTAAGGCTGGGCGTACTTCTGCTCCTAGCATTTTCATTCTAGATACATTGGGCGCTTGTCGTTTGATGTCAATCGCCCCCATGTATACGATACAAGGCATTCCCATTAGCGCACAAACGGTCGCTGTAGCTACCCCGTGTTGACCTGCACCCGTCTCTGCAATAATTCTTTTTTTACCTAATCTCTTTGCTAATAATATTTGACCAATGGTATTATTTACCTTGTGAGCGCCTGTATGATTTAGGTCTTCTCTCTTTAAATAAATATTGGTTTTATAATGCTTGGAAAGTCTTTTTGCGTAATAAAGTGGCGTTGGTCGCCCTACATAATCTTTTAGTAAGCCTTGAAACTCTTTTTGAAAACTCGCTTCTTGACTTATTTCTAAATAAACATTGCGTAGTTCTTCAATATTTGGATGTAACATCTCCGGAATATAGGCGCCTCCAAATTCGCCATAATAGCCTCGATTATCAACTGCGTAAGCTGATTTAACGGTCGGTGTTGCAGTCATATTCTTTTACAGTTTCTTAGAAATAGTTCAATAATAAATTTACCATTCCTTAATTGATGTGCGTTTAATTTTATTCCTATTTCATCTTATTTTATAAGATAAAATAGTTTTACTCTTAAACCCAAAATAGAGATGATTTAGTTTCAAATAATTTGAAAATTTACATTCAAATTAGGTTTGGCCCGCTATTTAAGCTTTGAGATATGCCCCAATTAAAACGGTAAACTATTTGAAAAGAACAATAATGGTTCAAAACCTAAATATACTTGCCAAAAAATAGCAATCGCCCCTAAAATGTAATTCAATCGCTTTCTAACAAAAGTCTTTACTGTTCTACGTTCTAAAGTCATGCCCAATTTTGTGAAAAGATAATGATAGAACGTATTATCCTCTTCTTCTCCTAATTCATGTCCTTCATTCATCAAGCATTTATTGAAAATCTGATATTGCATTTGTACACAGATATAGGCAAAAATCATAATGTACCACGAAAAAAAGAAAGGGCCTACCCAAGCCAAACTTGTGACAAAAAGATGTGCCCAAAACATGCCGTTAATTTCAAGCTTTGCTGGTTCTGTGCTTGCTCGCATAAATTTTACTTTAAGTTAGTTCAATGAAATGAATTCATCAGTGAACGTATAATTTTTGAAATTGTCAGTCGAGTAGATTAGAATTGGCAAAATTACTAGAATTCTATTTATTTTTTATCCTTTTAATCTAAGATTTCTTGAAAACCTTTCCACCAAACATTTTCCTGTAGTGGCGCGACTAAGGTAATTGGGGTTTCATTTGTAGGATTTGTCAACGTTAGTTTCCATGCATGAAGAGCAACCGAATTAGGAGAATGATTGTTTGTCGCCCCATATTTTTCGTCCCCTAAGATAGGACAACCTATGTGAGATAGTTGAACTCTGATTTGATGGAATTTGCCCGTAACTGGTTGGACTTTGAGTAAATAACCAAATTCATTTTGTCCAATCAGCTCGTAACTTAAAATACACTCTTTACTTCCTTTAATTTTTGTAGGACTAACCATTCCTTTTCGCTGGTCCCTATCTTTCCATAAAAAATTGGTTAACGTCGCTTTTGGTTTAATTGGTTTGTTTTCTACAATGGCTAAATAGGTCTTTTTTATCGTTCTATTACGAAACTGCTCATTAATTTTACGAAGTGTACTTTTTCTTTTAGCAAATAATAAAACTCCTGTCGTCACTCTATCCAAGCGGTGAATAATCCCTACATAAGGATTTTTATAGGCATTAGAAATATGGTCAAAAACTAGAGATTCGATGGTTGGTTCGCCAAAAGGGCTTCTTTCTACAGATAGTTTGGGAATTTTATTGACGGCCAGCCAATGTTTATTTTCAAAAATAACTGTTAGTTTAAGTGACTGGCTTTCCAATATAAGATTTGTTTAGATCAAATCGGGACGGTCTCATAAGTAAAATCTAAAAACCAAATAATTTATAAATTTCCTCCCCCTGCCCCCTCCAAAGGGGGAAATACATCGTGCAAAAAGAGAAATCAAGACTTTACCTGCCCGACTGCGTCTTGCGGGCGGGTTTGGATTCTACTTTTCAAAAAAGACTTATGAGACGGTCTCGGGTTTGAGGTAAATTTAATGCGCAAAATTTATTTCGTAATCTCCCTTAATCCGTTCAATCGGTGGATTAAAATAACCATATTTAATATGCGGAAATTCCTCTTTAATTAAATCCATTAATTGCTTCACGCCTAAGCACTCCCCCGCATCTTCTAATCCGATTCGCTTTAAATACCAATCTGGGTCAATATTGAAATTTCGCCATTGTATCATCTTTAGACCTGTATCTCTTATTACTTTGCGCAAAGCCTCATATTCTGCTACGCTGTCTGTGACTCCTGGAAAAACAAAATAATTGATACTCGTCCATCCTTCATAGCTATTGACGATTCTAATACTTTCAATAATATCTTCAAATTGATAATTATTCGGTCGATAATATGGGTCGTATAAAGCTTTCTGGAAAGAATTGGTACTTACGCGAATGCTATCCAAACCTGCCTCACATAAAGCTTTTACTGCATCTGGTTTACTAGCATTTGTATTAATATTAATGCTTCCCTTATCTGTGAATTTTCTGATTTGTAAAATCGCTTCTCGTATCGTTTCCCACATTAATAAAGGTTCCCCTTCACAGCCTTGACCAAAAGAAACAATTGGAAATTCCGCTTCCATTAAATGCGGTACAGTATATTCTACTATTTCTCCAGCTGACGGCTTGAATTGTAAACGGTCATGGCTAGACCCAATTACTTCATCTTCTGGCTGCAAAGAAATACATCCTAAGCAATTAGAATTACAAGCTGGCGAACTAGGAATTGGACATTCCCAACGCCCCATAAAATAATTTCTAGCGGCAGGACATTCATAAGTTAAGGCACAATTACTCGCCAAATGTTCTACAACTCTATTATTTGGATATTTTGCCCTTAATTCCGCTACCCCCGTTTCTACCTTTTCTTCGTCAAACCCTTCCGCCTCTTGTCGAATATCTGATTCGATTCTAACCGCTGTTACATAAAACTCATCGTCCGCTTCATTCCAACCAACTGCGGTATAGCAAAATAAGGGTAGAACTTCGGCATCTTCATCACTCGTGTAAGCGGCCATTAATGTTCCTGTATGCGCAGGTGGGATAAATGCAGCCATCGCCCAACCCAATTGGCACTCTCTCAGTTCCCCTGTTCGCACATCAATTCCAACACCTCTTCGCCCAGGTAATTCGTACAAAGAACCTCCTTCTGGTAAAACAATCCAATCTTCGACTGGAACTGGTTGAATATAATGACTACTTCTGCCACAGGCATAAAGCGATGTATCTTCAAAGACATTCCCTTTCCCGTCCGAATATAATAAATATGGAGACATACTTTTTGAGTGATGAGTGATAAACTATGAGTGATGAGTTGGTACTCATTTTTTTGCAAAAATACGATTATTTGCAGTAGTACCAAGTGTTTTAGGATTGGGCTTACTTTAAGTTATCTGGTAAAAAATTAGGCCAACGATTACTGCACGACCAATTTTCCCGTCAAAGTCTTCTTTTCACCTACTAATTGAAAATAATAAATACCATTAACTAAATCCGTTCTGTTCACTTCCACATATTCATTGGTAATTTTTTCAATACGACTTAATGTTCTTCCTGAAAGGTCATTTATCAATAAAGTATAATTTTCTTGATTGGGATTTGCAAATGAAATCGTGGTTGTTTGGTTGAAAGGATTTGGTTGGATTTTTATAGCAGTATTTTGAGTAAGCTCTTCTGTATCACTAATAATTGCATTTAGACAAGCTCCTAAAATGCTCGTTGATACTTGCTGATAGCTCCTATTGATGATATCTGCAATACTTTCAATACAAATAAAATCATCTTTATACTCCGTGAAATGTACTCTGAGAAATGGTTGTAACTCTCTTGATTTTTCGATAGTTGAATCTTGTAAAGACAAGCCTATAATTTCTCCTGTTGCCATATTTGCTTGCAACATTGTTGGATACTTTTCAGCGTCTACTAAACTTTCTAATTGCTCAATTTGAACCCCTGATAAAGTAAATTGGAATCCTACTATATCCGAGTCTGGATTTCTTATACTAATGTCCACATATTTTTGGTCTGGATTAAGTACGTTAATCACCAAATTTACTTCCTCATTTGTATTCAAAACACCAGATGGAAAATCACAATGACTATGTATCTCATTATCGGGGTGAAGATGGCCTTGTGTGAAATTTACACAATCTGATAAAAGTGCAGCATCATAAACGGTTAATTTTTCATCTCCGTTTAAATCATTACATGGGGTCACCGTAATATCTTTTTCTAAGATGGCTGAGATGTAAGAAGGTATATCTGCCGCATCTTGTGCATTACTTTTATTCATATCTCCAATCAAGGTACTTCCTCCACAAACGCCTTCACAATCGGGCAGCACAATACCATAAATCGTCCCTTCACAATCCGTAAAAACAGGGCAATCTTCTTTTATCACTACTGCTAGTTCTCCTGAAGAACGGTCTAAGTTCATACAAACTTGCGCCCAATTATTATCTAGATTTTTTTCTACTCGACCTAAAGCATCTGGTAAATTATTCCAATTGACTCTCGCAACAAACGTAATATCTCCATCTGGAATATCGGTCACGTCTATCCATTGACAATCTAATTCAGAATTATATTCATCATAACACCCAACGGACAATCCCATATTGGCACAACCATATTTATTCTTTCCATCTGGACAACCTAAATCAATTACACAAAAACCACTTTTGAACCCACTCGGAATCTTATTCCCTGCATCATCAAATAGTAAATATTCTGCATAATTCTCATAATGAAAATGATTGTGACATTCGTCAAATTCGAACTGACTATTTCCAATACTCGGTTCTCCTATATAATAATCCAACTCTCCAATATTTTCAAAACGAGTCGTAAAACGAATAATTTCTCGTAATCCTGTCCCTTTTAAACACCCTTCTTCTATCAAACAATCATCTGTGTTAAAAATAGTATCTGCTTCAATGCTAGCTAACAAAATATCTTCTCGAACTGCGAAATCTGGCCCATTTGGACATAAAGGGTCCCCTTGCGGCCGACAAGAACCATCATCAATCGTCGCTAATGGATTATAATTACAAGAATTAGGGTCCGTACAACCAATGACTGGTCCTTGGTACTCTAAAGACCAATTAATCGTTCCTTCACAATCTCCTCCTGTATCAGATATTCTAATTAGGTAAGTCTCTCCAGCATTTAAAAACGCATTAACGACTGCTTGAAAACCACAATTGCCCAAATTATCATCAAAAAATATAAATCCCTCTAATCCCCCCGGAATAAAACTCTCGCAACGGTCATAGACCCAAATGCGCGTATCGCATTCGTTCATACCACAAGTTGAAATCGTGTATGTCCCTATAGTATCTGGCGTAAAACTATACCAACTATCGCGTTGCCGCGCCTCATAAGTTCCTAGTCCCGTACTAATCGCTTGCTCACAAGAGGTGCCTGGTTGGCAATTGATTTCAAAAGATTTAGATAATCCAAATTCGTTTTCTGCTAATACTAAAGCACCCGCTACATATATTTCAAAACCTCCTCCATCTATAATACCATCTCCAAACCCATCAAATATAGTAAAGGTCAAACACTCAAAGGCATCCACGCAAAAAGTATCCTGGAATATTTCTGCTTGAAAATATTCATCTCTATCCACTGATGTATAAATAGAGTCACCAGACCCTAGGGTCCATGAATTTTCTGCCCACTTGTCTGTTTCGACACGTAGAACAACCTGTATTTTATCATCTGAACAAACTTGTCCATAGATATTTGTACAAAAGAAAAGGCCAATAAATGCTAGTAAATATATTTTCATTATTTGCTGGTAATAGATAAGGTACTATCTTACAACGAATCAAGACGTTGGAAGTTTTGTAAACTTACCAAGTCTAGATATTCAGAATATATAAATTAAATCGATTTAGGTGATGTATTGAATGGGAATAGCAATTTAAAGGTAAATATGCTTAAATGAAAATAAAAAGGGGGTACATGATATAACTATGACAGAAAACTATGTTATTTTAGGATAAAAAATCTATTCTTTCTTGCTTTCTTAAATCAACCCTCGCGATTTTAGTGCCATATACTTATTTATCGTATTCACGGATAAATCTTCTGGTTTTGTCAAAATAGATTGGATACCGTACTGTTTAAGGATTTGAACCATCTGCTCTTTCTCGTTTAGAAATTTTCTAGCAATGGTTTGGTAATAGATTCCTTCGGTATCCGCTACTTTCGTTTCTACAAAATTTTTAATTTCTGTATTTTCAAATATAACCACGACTAATAAATGAAATTTACTAACCTTTCTAAGTAAGGGCAAAACCCTTTCTAAACTATACTTGCTCTCGAAATTGGTATATAATAACAATAAACTTCTGCTAGTAATTAATTTGCGAGAAGCGTAATACAACAATTCATAGTCAGCTTCTAACTGCCCTGACTTTTCGTTGTATAAGGCTTTTAAAATTTTATTGAGCTGGGTTGGTTTTCTATCTGCTTTAATGACCGTTCCAATTTTATCAGAAAACGTAATTAACCCGGCTCTATCATGTTTTTTTAAGATAATATTGGAAATGGCTAAACTTGTATTCACTGCATAATCCATCAAACTCATGCCTTGAAACGGCATTTTCATATTTCGACTTTTGTCTATTATAGAATATACCTGCTGCGCTCTTTCATCTTCGTATTGATTCACCATTAACACTCCTTTTCTACTACTCGCCTTCCAATTAATGCTCCGATAATCGTCCCCTCGTACATAATTTTTGATTTGCTCAAACTCATAGCTATGCCCTAATCTCCTAACCTTTTTAATCCCCTCTTGATAGGATAATCGAGACGAAGCTCTCAATTGCATTTCCTTCATTTGGATGATAGATGGATAAACAGGTATCATCGTTTGTTCGCTTCCCTTTACTTTTCTTTTTATAAAACCAATAAAAGTCTCTAGAAAAATATTTGTAAAACCAAATTCATATTCACCGCGTGTAATAGGCGTTAATTCATATTGAATGGTTTCTACAGCACCACCCGCTAAATGCTGAAATATTTCAAAATCTCTTTTCTGAAATTGAGCAGGTAATTCTTCTATTATTGTTGCTTTTACGGCTAAATTAGAGGGATTTTCTACCTGCAACGTAATTTTATTAGCATCTCCTAAGGAAAGTAATTTAGGTAATTTTCGCTGGCAAGAAATACGCACTTTTTTATTAAATAAAAGAGATACATCTAATAGGGCGATAATTAATCCCAAAACTAATAAGGTCTGAGCAACAGGAAATAAAAATGGAAGGGCAAAACTCAAAAAAAACAACAAAATCAAGCCTCCGAAACTCCAAAAGAATCGATTAGTGAGGTAAGTATTGTTAATGATGTTAAGCATTGGTTGGTTTTAAAACATAGAACTTATTTTTCCTATAGACTAAGTAGTATGTCTAGCTAAGGTATCGTCCTAAAAATAGTATAGCGCAGTATAAATTCTATCACTAATAAAATCAATCCCCACAAAGCAAAATAATGGAATTCTTCGCTATATCTTTTAACGCTCGTTACGTCTATTTCTGTTTTTTCTAATTGATTAATTTCTTCATAAATACGCTCTAATCCTTCGCCAGATGTTGCTCTAAAATATTTACCGCCTGTCATTTCTGCAATTTCTTGTAGTAAGGCTTCATCAATCTCTACTCTAGCCAAACCAAAAATATATTTCCCATCACTTCTTCGACTCACGGGCGTCAAGGCATCGCCTGTAGAACCGACCCCAATTGTATAAACTTTCACCTCAAACTCTCGGGCAATTTCTGCCGCGGTATATGGTTTGATATATCCCGCATTATTTACACCATCTGTCAATAATATAACTACTTTACTCTTTGCCTCACTATCTTTTAATCTATTAACTGAAGTTGCTAGCCCCATACCTATAGCCGTTCCATCTTCCAAAAGTCCACATTTTAAATTAGCCAAAAATTCTTTGACTACTTTGTGGTCTGTTGTCAACGGACATTGCGTAAAAGCTTCTCCTGAAAATACGGATAAACCTATTCTGTCATGTTCTCTTTTATTGACAAAATCTGCTGCCACTCTTTTACTCTCTTCTAATCTATCTGGCTTAAAATCTTGTGCCAACATACTACTCGACAAATCCATGACCAAGAAAATGTCTATGCCTTCTGCCTTGATGTCTTCTTCTTTTAAAGTCTTTTGTGGCCGAGCCAATGCAATAATGAGCAGAATTAAAGATGCTGCCCTTAATAAAGGTAAATATTTTCGTAAAGTTCCTCTCAATGTAGCAATACCGGTGATGGATTCTAAAGTCGGCATTTTCAAATGCACATAACGCTCTTTTTGTTGATATACATACCAAGCAGCTAATGCTGGCACCAACAATAACAACCCTAAAAATTCAGGATTGACGAAGTTTATATTTTCAAAAAATGACAATTTTATGCTTCTGTTTTTTCTTCTTCAATAATAATCGGCTTCACTTTTGTCGCTATCACAAAATCTTCTGCCTCTTGCAATACTCTATCATGAAAATCCGCTGGAGGTTTGGCTTTCGCAAATTTCACCAAATCGGCTACTTGCAAAATATTCTGTAATTTATCTTTCCAACTACTATCAAAATCTACCTTTTTTAAGCTCCGTAATATTTCGTCTGTCGTAGATTCTAAAGCTGGTATTTCATATCTATTTTCTAGATATTCTCTGATAATATAAGTCAATCGACTTTGGTAAGTTTTGATATCTCCTTGTTGCCATAATTTTTCTCCTTTCAATTGGGTCAACGCTGTTAAAGCTATTTCGTGAGCAGGTATGATTATCTCTGGCGGCGGCGGCGCAGTTTTTAAATCCTGCTTTCGCTTCCATAAATAATATCCTAATACCGCTAAACAAATTAAACCAAAAGCAACTATTAAAAATAGATAATCTTCCCAATTAGCCTTTTCCCGAATAATATCTTTAATATCTGCTAATTGCACACTGTCTTGTAAAATGACCGCGCCTACGGTTATCGGGATGCTATTGGTTTTAAAAACATTTGATACTCCATTTTGTGCTAAAACAAAGGGTATTTCTGGAATCCAATAATATCCTGAATCCCATACCTGGAGCGTTAAATCTTTTTTCAATAAAACTTCTCGACCGATAGTGGTAGAATCCCAATCTGTTTCTTCTTCTATATCTACGTTTTCTATTTCTTTTAATGCCGTTAAATCAATAGACTCCAGAGCAGCGTTTTGTGGATACGTCGCTACTAAATGTAATTTAAATTTGTCGCCTATCACCATTGTTGTACTATCTACCTCGGCACGCACAGATACGCTTTGCGCATTCGCATAAATGCTAACAAACAGCAAAAGAACAATTGTAATATATTTAATTTGAAACTTCATTTTATTACATAGAATATAACTACACCAAGTAATTCTGATGGCTATTGAAAGGCGCTACCTTCCTCTCTTTTTAAAAAACTTTAATAATGCATTCACATACGATTCGTTTGTCTGAATACTTACAACATCTGCCCCTGTTTTAGCAAAAGTACTTTTGAGATAATCTAAGTTATCTTGAAACCACTTTTTATACGTTTCTCTAATTTTTTTCACGGAAGTATCTAACCAAACTCGTTGACCTGTTTCTGCATCTAATACCCGAACTAAGCCAACATTCGGAATCTCCATCTCTCTGGAATCATATAAATGAACGCCGATAATATCGTGTCTTCTAGCAGCAATCCTTAAAGAAGTCTCATAGTCTTTGGTGAAAAAATCAGATAGTACAAAAGTGGTACACCGCTTTTTAAGGATATTATTCAAATATTCTAAAGCTATTCCCAAATTCGTTCCTGTCCCTTCTGGTTCAAAATCAATCAACTCACGGATGATTCTTAGAATATGTTGCTTCCCTTTTTTTGGGGGAAGGAATTTTTCTACTTTATCTGTAAAAAATAAAATCCCTACTTTATCATTATTATTGATTGCTGAGAATGCTAAAACAGCAGAGATTTCAGTGATAATCTCATTCTTCATCTGTTCATTTGTTCCGAAATAGGAAGACGGACTCATATCTACCACCAACATTACTGTCATTTCTCTTTCTTCCTCAAAAACCTTTATATAAGGGTCTCCTGTTCTAGCCGTTACGTTCCAGTCTATATTTCGCACATCATCCCCATATTGATAACTCCTCACTTCACTAAAAGACATCCCTCTTCCCTTGAAAGCACTATGATACTCCCCTGAGAAGATATGCTTACTCAAGCCCTTGGTCTTTATCTCTATCCGCCGAACTTTTTTTAGTAATTCGCTCGTTTCCATGATTTTTTTTAAAACAACTGCCGAATCGAAGCATTTTTCCGAATATTCGCTTTTAGCTTTTTATAAGGAATTGTGATTTGCTGGCGGTCATAAATAATATGAAACTCCGTGTAAAAGGTAATTCCTTCTTTTCCTAAAGTGAAAAATTTAAATGGTTCGTTTTTTATCCAGTTTCGAAAGCCTGTATTATTTTTATAAATCGGACTTTTGATTATTTCTTGAGCTATATATTTCTTTTTGAATAGTTGATAATTATAGCCCTTTTTAAAAATAGTCGCTAATTCAATTAGCTCGCCTGTTTTCAAATTATAATTAAATGTCTTCGTCGATTCTCCTTCTGCCCATGTTGCTTGATAAGTCAACATCCCACTGATAAATTCATCCGTTAAAAACACAACGTCGGACCAACTATAAGCTCTTTGACTAGCTCTCAATTCGGCAACTGCCGTTTTTTTCCGAATACGCTGAGAATTTTTTCGACAATCTTCAATCCAATCTTTTGTCAATAAGACCATGACCTCATTAAACACCGCATTATTGCTTTTTGGAAAAAGAAAATCATAATTGGTATAATAATCTGCATATTCCAAACAGCTTACGGCTAAATTTTTCTTTAATTGAAAAGAGACAAAACTTTGTGATTGCTGTTCATTATAAAAACTTGCACTTAAATTTTGTTTGTCTTTATAAACTCCTCGTAAAGAACCAATCTCTGCTCCTGTCTTTTCGGATATAAATTTTAAATGTAAGTTATTATTGTCTGATAATTTTCCATCTACTTGATACTGCTGTTTTTTATCTAAATAATAAGCCGTACCTAATATTCGATTATTATCTACTCTATGCAAAATCAAATCAACGTCTGTTCCTTTAATCCTTCCACTATAAGCATTTATCCACTTATTATCTCCACAAAAAGTTGGGAAGTCTGGTCGTCTTGCTACTTCTTTTAATTTGATGACATTTCCAACAGTCCCTTCTTTATTCTTCCAAGTCAACTGAATAGAAGTCCCTTCTTTTTTGCCATTTAAATAGCCTGTGCACTTATTCGCTCGGTTAAATTCTTGTAACTGTAACCGATTGTCCTTCATCGTTCCCTGTAATTTAAACTCATCTTTACTTCTCAGATAGACTAAATTACCTTTACAATTCTTTCCATCACAATTTAAGGACAAGGTTATGTCGCTTATATCATCAATCCTGCCTTTATAATATTTCGTTTGCTCCTGCTTGAAAGCAGTTTTGACCACTGTTTGGGCGGTTGCCCAAAATGGAGAAAAGAGGAATATTAACCCTCCCACAAGTATCTGAATGAAACGTTGCATGGTTGTTTTTTGTTTTTAAAAACTAAATGTGGGAGTTCTTTTGGAGGATTTCTAATTCTTATTCAAATCAAGGTACTTCAACTGTATTTAAAATCTTACTAATAATGTCTTCTTGGGTGATGTTTTCTGCTTCTGCTTCATAGGTCAATCCTATTCTGTGTCGCATTACATCGTGACAAATATTTCGTATATCTTCTGGAATCACATAGCCTCTTCTTTTCATAAAAGCATAAGCTTTTGATGCCATCGCTAAATTAATGCTCGCTCTTGGAGAACCACCATAATTAATTAAGTGGCCTAAATCTCCCATTCCATAAGCTTTCGGGTCTCTGGTGGAAAAAACAATATCTAAAATATATTGCTCTATTTTTTCATCCATGTATACTTTACGAACAGTTTTTCTAGCACGCATAATATCTTCTGTCTGCACTACGGCTTCTATTTTCTCAAAATCTCCTTTTAGATTTCGACGCACAATCTCTCTTTCTTCTTCTTTACTTGGATAGGTGATTTTTGCTTTTAGCATAAAACGGTCAACCTGTGCTTCTGGTAAAGGATAGGTTCCTTCCTGTTCGATTGGGTTTTGGGTTGCCAGTACTAAAAACGGTTGGTCCAACTTAAACGTATCATTCCCTATCGTCACTTGTCTTTCTTGCATCGCCTCTAATAAGGCACTTTGTACTTTGGCTGGTGCCCGATTTATTTCATCCGCTAAAACAAAATTGGCAAAAATAGGTCCCTGTCTGACGGTAAATTCATTCTTGCTAGGATTGAAAATCATTGTACCTATGATATCCGCAGGTAATAAATCTGGTGTAAATTGCACCCGACTGAACTTCGCATTTACTGCACTAGACAATGTTTTTATCGCCAAGGTTTTCGCTAATCCAGGTAAACCTTCTAGCAATACATGCCCATTAGATAATAAACCGAGCATCAAGCGCTCTATCATATAGTTTTGACCAACAATAACTTTGGCTGTCGCCTCATTTAGTTTTTCTACAAAAGCACTTTCTATATAGATTTGCTGATTTAGTGCTTCAATATCCACAGATTGCATATACTTGGGTGTTTTATTGACTTATGTTTTTGGAAAGAATCGTAAAAATAATGCTTTTTACTATTTATTCAGTATTCGATTTTGTTAAAAACTAAAGCAAAGATGCTTAATTTTCTGGAAAGCTGCGCCAATTTAAAATGTTCTCCTTTTGTATTAGGAAATGATTAGGGATTTTAACCAAAAATTAACAGGTAAGTATCAAACTATTTCCGCTTCTTAAACCGCCGTTTCTTATTGCCATTTGAATTCCTAACTCGTCCTTTCAACACCTCTCGCTTCTGATGCTTGCGCTTATCCGAAATCAACTTTTCTATTAAATCCTCTCTATCAATACTCTTTAATTTTTCTCGAATTTGCTGATGATTTTCTCGTTTATGCCAAAAGAAAAATAAGTGCTGATTCTTCTTTTCTTGCTTAGACCGAGCTGTGTAAACTGGTTGCAAGGTGTATGGATGAAGTCCCGTGTAGTAAATAATTGTCGCTACGGTCATTGGCGTCGGTGTAAATCCTTGCACTTGCTCCAATTGGAAGCCCATGTCTTTTGTTTCTGCCGCCAAGTTTGCCATATCTTCAACATTCGACCCTGGGTGACTCGAAATAAAATAAGGAATCAATGGCTGATTTAAACCATGCTTTTTATTAATTCTATCAAACTTATTTTTGAAATCATGGAAATGCTTAAAAGAAGGCTTCCGCATAATTTTTAGCGTAGCATCAGAAGTATGTTCTGGTGCCACTTTCAATCGGCCACTGACATGACAAGTCACTAACTGTTCCATATATTCTTCACCACTTCCATCCGAATTTTTATTGTACGTATCTGCTAATAAATCATAACGAATGCCACTACCCACAAAAGCTTTTTTAACCTTTGGATTGGCGTCTACTTTTTTATACAACTCTGTTAATGGCTTGTGAGAAGTATCTAGGTTACTACAAATCACTGGATGAATACACGATGGACTGACACATTTATCACAGATAGATTGTACCTTTCCTTTCATCCGATACATATTCGCAGATGGTCCACCCAAATCACTGATGTATCCTTTAAAGTCTGGCATCTCTGTCACTGCTTCCACTTCTTTCATGATAGACTTCTCTGAACGACTTGCTATGAATTTTCCTTGGTGGGCAGAAATGGTACAGAAACTACATCCACCAAAACATCCTCGGTGCATATTGATAGAAAATCGAATCATTTCGTACGCTGGAATCGACCCTCTCTTTGCATATTTTGGATGTGGTAATCTGGTGTATGGTAAGTCAAAAGAGGTATCAATTTCGTTTTCCGTCATTGGCGGATAAGGCGGATTTACAATCAAATGATTGTCCCCTGTTTCTTGAATGATTCGCCTTGCTTTGACTTTATTTGATTCTTGTTCGACTACTTTGAAATTTGCTGCGAAAGACCGCTTATCTCTCATACATTTTTCGTGAGAGCTTAAATAAACATCTTCCCAAGATTTATTTTTAGGTAAGCCGTCTGTTTGTGGTCTATTGATAGCCGTCTGAGGAATAGTTGTCAAAGAATGAAATGGTACGCCTTTTTTCAACAAGCGTAAAATTTCTCTCAACGGCATTTCGCCCATTCCATACACCAACATATCCGCCCCACTCATTTCCAAGATATTCGGAAATAATTTATCCGCCCAGTAATCGTAGTGCGTTACACGTCTTAACGAAGCTTCTATTCCTCCAATTAAAACAGGTACATCTGGGTATAATTTTTTTAAAATCTTGGAATATACGACCGTTGCATAGTCTGGTCTAAAATTTGCCGCCCCACCTGGCGTATAAGCATCCGTAGACCGCTTTCTTTTACTGGCGGTATAATGGTTAACCATGGAGTCCATGCAACCAGAGGTAATCCCAAAAAAATATTTTGGCCGCCCCATTTTTTTAAAATCCCGTAAGTCATCCTGCCAATTGGGTTGCGGAACAATCCCAATACGCATTCCTTCGCTCTCCAATATTCGACCAATTACTGCCGTCCCAAAAGCTGGATGGTCCACATAAGCATCCCCAGAAATTAGCACGATGTCTAATTCTTCCCAGCCTCTCATTTCTACCTCTTTCTTGGTAATTGGAAGCCAATCTGTTACAGGTCTTTTCTTTTCTAACATAATGCAAATTTACGAATTTTTCTATCCCTCTTTCCTATCTAAGTTCAAGTTGTCGGCTCTTTATGACTTTTTTATGTTTTTATCAGCAGGAAATAAGTCTTTTAAGGAATCATTTTACGCCTATAAGTTGTTTAGACTTAAAATTTCCTCATCCTTCTATAAACCTTATATCATGGGTAAAGTTTACGAAACCATCACACCGCACCTCAAAACCTTTATTGAAAAACAGAAATTATTCTTTGTAAGTACCGCCCCGCTTACACAAGAAGGCTTAGTCAATATCTCTCCTAAAGGTTTAAATTCCTTACGAATTTTGGATGACACTACCGTTGCTTATATTGACTTGACAGGTAGTGGTGCAGAAACGATTGCGCACCTAAAAGAGAATCAACGCATCACCTTTATGTTTTGTGCATTTGATGGCCCTCCTAAAATTGTGCGCTTATATGGCAAAGGAGAAGTTTATGAAAGAGATACTCCCGAATTCGAAGCCTTAAAATCATTATTCCCCGAATATTTAAGTGCTCGTTCGATTATCAAGGTTAAATTGACTCGTATTTCAGATGCTTGTGGATACACCGTTCCGTTGTATGAATTTAAAGAAGATAGAGATACTATGAAAAAATGGGTAGATAATAAAGGAGAAGCGGCTTTGGTGGAATATCGGAAGTTAAAAAATAGTAAGAGTTTGGATGGGTTGACTGCTTTTGAGGGGGATGTTAATCCATAAAATATAAAATCCGTTATCCTTCAATCATCCGTTGTAAATTATTTTATTTATACAACGGATGATTGAAGGATAACGGATTTTTTTATTAACTTTTTAGTTGAGTATCTTTTTTATAGCGTCAACCAAAAATTATTGATTCCTTCTCCTTGTACTATTTTTAACTTATCTAAATTCAACAATTCCAACATTCCCAAAAAAGTAACGATGGCGTGTACTCTATTTTCGCATTTCCCAAAGATACTTTTAAAGCCTGTTTTTACGCCTTTCTTTAATTTAGATAATATAAATATTTGTTGTCCTTGAATCGTATAATTATAATCTACTACGGTGTGGACTTTCTTTTTGCTATTTTCGTCTTCATATCGCTCCATTACTTTTTCAAAAGTCTTTAAGATTTTGAATAAAGTCAGCGACTCTAATTCTACATCTACTAAAGCCTTATTGGCAATAACCTTTAATTCTCTAGAAATATTTCCTCTGTCTTCTTGCTTTGACCGTTTTTCTTCCATAGCACGCATTTCATCTAAGACAGATTTATAGCGCTTGTATTCTAATAAACGTTGTACTAATTCCTCTCTTGGGTCAATTTCATTTCCTTCTTCATCTATAGGCTTTCGAGGTATCAACATCTTTGCCTTAATCCTCATCAAGGTAGCCGCTACTAATATAAACTCACTAGCTAAATCAATATTCAACGCTTCCATTTGCCGAATATATGCCAAGAAATCATCCGTTATCTTGGTAATTGGAATATTGTAAATATCCAGCTCATCTCTTTCTATGAAGAAAAGTAAAAGGTCAAAAGGACCTTCAAATTGCTCTAATTTTATATTATAGGTCGTAGCTGCTGCCATGTATGTAGTTTTACTGGTAGCACAAACTTTAGTTTGTTTGGGACGCTGACCTTTAGGTTAGCAAATAAAGACCTCAAATCAAGTCTGAAGACTTGTATCCCGAACAAGCTAAAGCTTGTGCTACCAATTTCCTATCCTAGTAATTTTTTAACAATGCCTGAAATGGTTTTGCCATCAGCTTTTCCTCCTAATTGCTTAGAAGCCATGCCCATGACCTTTCCCATATCTTTCATAGATGAAGCACCTGTTTTAGCAATAACATCCTGTAGAAC
>CALLVC010000546.1 GCA_938010785.1 uncultured Saprospiraceae bacterium | reverse complement strand
AGGTATGTTGGCGTTTACCAATGCCCGTATCATCACCATGGAAGGGGAGAAGGTCATCGAAAATGGTACCGTACTCGTTGACGGTAATATGATTAAAGCAGTTGGTGCAAAAGTCGAAGTACCAGCAGGTACAAAAACGATAGATTGTGAAGGCAAAACCATTATGCCCGGTATCATGGATGTACATGCACATAGTGGGAACTTTCGTTATGGGTTAAATCCACAAAAACAATGGGAATATTACGCCAATTTAGCTTACGGTGTCACTACTTCTCATGACCCATCGGTCAATACAGAAATGGCTTTTTCCAACGCCGAATTAATTAAAGCAGGTGGAATGGTTGGCCCCAGATTGTTCAGCACAGGAACGATTATCTACGGTGCTGATGGTGATTTTAAGGCCGTAATTAATAATTTAGAAGATGCCAAATCTGCTTTGCGTAGAACCCAAGCGTTCGGTGCTTTTTCTGTAAAGAGTTACAATCAACCTCGTCGAAATCAACGTCAGCAAGTTATCGCTGCGGCAAAAGAATTAGGTATCCTAGTCGTTCCTGAAGGTGGGTCTTTCTTCCAACATAACTTAAGCATGGTCATGGACGGACATACAGGTGTGGAACATAATATTCCTGTTGTTCCATTGTACAAAGATGTAACCAGTTTTTGGGCAGCGACTAATGCACATAATACGCCAACGTTAGTGGTGAATTATGCCAGTGTCAGTGGAGAATACTATTGGTATCAAACCACTAATGTTTGGGAAAAAGAAAGATTACTAAGCTTTACCCCTAGAAATGTGGTAGATAGCCGTTCTAGACATCGAAAAATGTTGCCGATGGAAGAATATGAAAATGGGCATATTCTAACCTCTAAAAGTTTGAAAAAGTTAACCGACCAAGGCGTAAAAATCAACTTAGGCGCACACGGTCAACTTCAAGGTTTAGGCGCTCATTGGGAATTATGGATGCTACAACAAGGTGGTATGAGCAATATGGAAGCCTTAAGATGTGCAACCATCAATGGCGCAGAATATCTAGGCATGAGTCATCAATTAGGCTCTATCAAGGAAGGGAAATTAGCCGATATTATTGTTTTGGAAAAGAATCCTTTAGAAGATATTAAAAACTCAGAATCCGTTGTATATACTATGGTCAATGGTCGATTATATGACGCTGCGACGATGAATGAAATTGGCAATTATGATAACAAACGAACCCAGTTTTATTTTGAAAAGGCAGGTAGTGGAAATGGCTTTCCTTATTATTTGGAGACGGGTAGTCATATGATGCCGCAATGTTGTCAGCGGAATTAATAGTGGTTTAGACCTGTTAGATTCTTAAAATCTACCTGTGATGGATGCAAGTACCTTGCCTACTTAAAGTGCCGTTAGGTACTTAACGTAGGTAATCTACAGCTAGCTAAAAAAGAAAGTTCTAAGCGTGCCGTAGGTACGCAACATAGGTTTGAACGCCATGTTGTTTGCCTACGGAACTATATGTTGGGTAAGCTTAATCTTTATTGAGACATTGAACCGATATTCGAAGATTGTATCTTCGAATCCATATTTTTTAAGTCTTTGACTTAACTTTCTAGGTACTAATTTTTTATAAGAAAACCCTTCTTAATGATAGTAGACTTGACTTTATTCGAAAAGTTTTCTTAAGGATGACCGTAAACCGTATGCCGTGAACTGAATAAAGTAGTTATACAAAATAATGTGTAATTGATAACATTTGGATAACGTAAATCAATCAATTCATCAAAACCTCTCGAATACTAGGGTCACTAGGTCGAGGCGCATTTGCACTAATAATTTTCCCTTCCTCATCAATCAACAAAAATCTAGGAATTCCTTTGATGTTATAAGCGGTCGTAATCTCAGATTTCCAGTCTCCATCAGCAAATAACTGCAAACCAGAAAGCTCTTTTTGGTCAATAAATTCAAGCCACTTGTCTTTATCCTTTATTTGGTCAATAGAAATACTGACAAACTCGATGGGGGCTTCATGTAGTTCTTTTTCCAAAGCTTTTAAGGCGGGAATTTCTTTAATACAAGGGCCACACCAAGTTGCCCAAACATCTATGTAAACCTTTTTCCCTTTTAATGAAGATAGTTTTACTTCCACATCATCTCGTTTTTTAGCCACAAAATCTGGAGCTGCTAAACCTGCTTTTAAGTTTATCCAAGGGGCAATATATTCGTCTACTTTTGTCAACATATATTTATTAGTGACGCTTGCCTTAAAATCGTCAATCATTGGACCACTACCATCTATACCACCACCAAAATTGATATTATTAAAAATATTTTCTAAAGCACTATAACTACTTAAAAGTGTGTTGCCATATTTTTTTGCTGTCGCTTCATTGCAGGCTTTAAAATAAGCATCAACTGACGGATAATCTTGAAAAGAAATATCTTTAATGGCCCAATTCATACCCAACTCTCTGCCTTCTTCGAAGAGGAGTAGGGAAGGGTCGTTGAAATCAACTGCTTCTAAAGCACTATAAAAATCGGCAGGCAAGTCAATTTCCGTTTGATTTAAATAGTTATGCATTGGTCGATAATTCAATAAATCGCTTCCTTTTAAACTGGTAATTCGTTGTTGGAGTGCCGCTTTAAAAGCGTTATCTATACCTTTTTCTGCCTCCAAACTAGTCATCAATTCTTCAAATGGTTTAAATTTTTGTTGGAGCAATAATTGGAAAGTGTCCACTCCATTGCTGGCTATTTCTCTTAACCCGAAATCAGCCGATTGTTGTTGTATTAATTGGGTGAATTTTTCTAAAGTCTTATTCTCCAAGGAAGGATTCTGCCGAACCCCTAATGCCAAATAAGGAGTAGATAAGGTATCAACAGATAATTTATTACCAGGTCTGATATAAATATAATGGTGGTCTCGACGTTGTTTTAAATCTAAAAGAATCGGCTCAGATATATCCAAGGTTATTTCTCCTTTCCCATCTGTTATTTCCTGATAAATTTCTTTTTCAATGTTTACAATTTCTAATTTATCTGGACCTGTTCCCGCTAGATTTATAGACAACGAAGTTGTGGGTTTCTCAGTTTTGCAATTCGTTAGTAAAAGACAGCAAAGGGAGAAAAAGAGGATGGAAGCTTTTTTCATGATAAATATTTAAATGATGAGAAACAAAAAATAGCCTGTGTAAATCCGAAGGAAATTATTTTTAGTAGAAATCTGTGCAGGAAAAAAACTCATGGTTAGTAAAACCTGTTAGATTTTTATTAAGATTAAGAAAATAATGTGCGGTTTTAACTGGTAGCACAGGATTCATCCTGTCCTGTTTCAAGGTATTCAGACCTTGATTGTAACATAGCGTTCAAACCTATGTTCCGTACCTACGGCACGGATAGCGCTTATTTTCACTACTGAGGATTACCAATGTTAAGGACCTAACGGTACTAAGAATAAATTAAGCCCCAAGTGCCAAAAATGCCAAAGCCGCTAAAATTCCTCCTATAAAAGGTCCAACTACAGGAATCCAAGCATATCCCCAATCACTATCTCCTTTACGAGGAATTGGTAAAATGGCATGCATGATTCTCGGAGCTAAGTCTCTAGCAGGATTAATGGCATACCCCGTATTGCCGCCTAAACTTAAGCCAATGGCTAATACCAATAATGCAACTGACAATCCATCTAAAGAACCTAAAGACGCGGATTGAGCACCAACCTCTGCACCGGCGATATGAAAACAGCCAAATACTAATACAAAAGTGCCAATTATCTCTCCGATTAAATTAGAGATAGGATTTCTAATAGCTGGAGCAGTTGCGAAAGTACCCAATTTGGTCGGCCCATCTACTGTTTCAGCATAGTGGTCTTTGTAATGCACCCAAACTAAAAATGCACCAATTGCTGCACCCAAAAATTGAGCTAATAAATACTTTGGAACTAATGCCCAAGCAAAAGACCCTGCTACCGCAAAACCTATGGTTACCGCAGGATTAATATGTGCGCCACTGTTACCAGCAGCAGCTACAAATACTCCTGCAAAGACGGCCATTGCCCAACCAAAAGTAATCACTATCCAACCTGAATCTTTTCCATTGGTTTTATCTAATGATACGTTAGCACATACGCCACCGCCTAATAAAATTAGTACCATCGTACCTAAAAGTTCTCCTAAAAATGGTGTCATAATTTAATTCGTTTTGTTTGATAAATATCAGCAAAGGGGTTAGGGCTGAGGGCGAAGGGGGGTATCATTAAAGTATTTTTCATTATTAATAAACGAATACTTTTTGGATAAAACCCTTTGTTCAAACTTCCATATTCCTTACTGAAAGGTATAATCGTTTTTATTTAATAGTAATTGAATGATTGCGAAAAATAGCTTTTACTACGGGATTATCAAAATTTATGAGCGGTGAAAATGAATGATGAATTATGAACTAGGGGTGTAAAGAGAAATAAATTAACACCTTTTTTCGATAAAATTTTAAGGTTTGCACGGGCTTTCTCCCCCTCTGGAGGGGGCTGGGGGGAGGAATTTTTGATTAGTCAATTTTTCGATTATTCATTCCACCCCCTGACCCCCGCCACTAGGGGAGAACATCCTGCAAACCCGCTCGACTGCGGAGCGGGTGAGTTCTCAAAATTTGTGCAAAAATTTAGCTTTCTAAATTTCTCTTAACACCCCTAATGATTAACTATGAATTCGTTGTAAAATCTAGTTAATCCTATTTGCCGAATTCATCGTTCATCGTTTGCCATCCCACCCACTCGTGGTTCTTTCGCTTGGCTTCCCCACCCGTATACGGTTCACAAACTTTGTTTGCTCATACTGGACTTTCACCCTGCGGGGTTGCTCATTCATCATTAAAACCCATTATTTAAACTTCTTAATCGTCCCATCCTTCAATCGTTGTTGATAGCCCATTAATTCCTTTTTAACTATTGGTGCTAAAATATACAAACCAATGATATTTGGTAAGGCCACTAAAAAGACCATTGCATCGGAGAAATCCAAAACAGCATCTAACTTCATCATACAACCTAAAGCTACAAAACAACAAAAGATGATTTTGAAAATATTTTCTGCTAAACTGCTTTCTCCAAAAAGATAAGTCCATCCTTTTAAACCGTAATAAGACCAAGAAATCATGGTAGAAAAGGCAAATAGTATAGCAATAAATGATAAGGGAACAACAGACCAACTAATATTTGCGGCAAACGCTTTAGATGTTAACTCAACGCCTTGTACGCCCGAACCCGCCAATCCGGGTTCATAGACAGTAGTTAGAATGACTAATCCAGTCATGGTACAGATGACTACGGTATCAATAAATGGTTCTAATAAAGCGACGTAACCCTCTGTGACTGGTTCGTTAGTTTTGACCGCTGAGTGTACGATTGATGCTGAACCAATGCCTGCTTCATTAGAAAAAACTGCTCGTTTAAAGCCCAAAACCATAACGCCTATCATTCCGCCAGCCATACCTTCTGGGGTAAATGCTTGTGAGAAGATGGCTTGGAAAGCCCAAGGAACTTTATCTATATTCATGAAAATGATAGTCAAGGCAAAAGCTACATAAGTTACCCCCATGAAAGGAACTAATTTACCTGTTACTTTGGCAATACTTTTCAAACCTCCTAAGATAACGGCCCCTACTAAAATGGCAATTATACCACCAAATAGCCAACCTTTATCTGCAAACCAACTTTCTGAACCTCCTGTTATAAATACAAATTGCTCAAATGCTTGGTTCGACTGGAACATATTGCCAATGCCCATGCAACCAATGACCATCGACATAGCATAGAAGATGCCTAAAGGTTTAGCAATAGCACTCAAGCCTCTGGCACTTAATCCTTTTTCTAAATAATACATCGGGCCACCAGAAATACTACCATCTGGTTTGACTTTTCGATACATGACTCCTAGCACACATTCAATAAATTTGGTAGACATCCCCATCAAACCTGCAAAGACCATCCAAAAAATAGCCCCTGGACCACCAATGGTAATCAAAATAGCGACGCCACCGATATTTCCAATCCCAACTGTTCCTGAAAGTGCAGTGGCCAATGCTTGAAAGTGACTGACTTCCCCCACATCTTTTCCATCCGAATAATCTCCTTTGACTAGACTTATTGCATGTTTGAAACCAGTTAAATTTAGAAACTTAAAATAAAAGGTGAAAAATAAAGCTGCACTCACTAACCATAATACAATAAGCGGAACTTCAGCGCCAAACATTTCCACGCTAAAGAAAATAAAGTCACTTAATGCTTTGGTCATAGGTTTAAAAGCAGAGTTGATACTTTCATCAAGACCTTGTGCTGATAAATTGGATTGTCTTACAAAAAGAAAATAGCATAAAATTAAAAAACGAAGTGTGTTTTTTTTAAAAAAAGAGATTTGATTCATTCGAGGTTATATTGCTTTTTATTTATCAAAGAAAGCGGAAGATAGTTAAATGATAAGACAATACAAACTATTTTGTGGCGCGTAGTTTGTTGTGGTTTTTTGTTAAATTTTAAAGCAGGTATTCTACCTTCTTAAATTATATGCGGCTGATTTTGTTTCTAAAAGGGCTGACTTTGGTCGAGCATTTAGACTTTAATTATATTTGGACACCGTAAAAAATATCATTTTCCGTATTTTTTTTTGTTAAAAATACTAGCATCCCAATATCTTATTCAATACATTTGCTACATATACCAATATTATCAATTATTACACTGTGAATTATTTGCCAAATTTTATTGGCTAATTTACCAATAAACACAAATTAATTTAAAGTCTTATGTCTATGTCTGGTGAAAAGGTTTGGGTGTTTGATACCACCCTCAGAGATGGCGAGCAGGTTCCTGGCTGCCAATTAAATACTCAAGAAAAAATTGAAGTTGCCAAACAGCTAGAAACGCTGGGCGTGGATATTATTGAGGCTGGTTTCCCAATTTCAAGTCCGGGGGATTTTCAATCCGTCAGAGCGATTTCCAAAGCTGTGAAAGAGCCAATTGTTTGTGGACTGACTAGAGCAGTACTTAAAGATATAGATGTTGCAGTTGATGCACTCAAGTATGCAAAAAGACCAAGAATTCATACAGGAATTGGTGCCTCGGATTTTCATATTAAGCATAAGTTTAATAGCACAAGGGAAGATGTTATTGAAAGAGGCGTTCGTGCGGTAAAATATGCTAAAAAATTCATCGAGGACATTGAATTCTATGCTGAAGATGCTGGTCGTGCCGATAATGAATTTTTGGCGAGGATGATTGAGGCTGTTATTGCTGCTGGTGCGACGGTAGTGAATATTCCCGATACTACAGGCTATTGCTTACCGCATCAATATGGTGAAAAAATTAAGTACCTAAAAGATAACGTCTCCAATATTCACAAGGCTATTATTTCTGTTCACTGTCATAATGATTTGGGAATGGCGACTGCAAATACAATTGCAGGGGTCATGAATGGGGCTCGACAAGTGGAAGTAACTATTAATGGTATTGGCGAACGGGCTGGAAATACTTCATTAGAAGAAGTTGCTATGGTGTTAAAAACTCATCAGATGGGTTACCATACCCGCATTAATTCTCAGAAAATATATCCTCTGAGTATGTTAGTGTCGAAAATGATGCGGATGCCCATTCAGCCAAACAAGGCAATTGTAGGTCGAAATGCATTTGCTCATTCATCGGGTATTCATCAAGATGGCGTACTTAAGAATAGGGACAACTACGAAATCATTGCGCCTGAGACAGTTGGAGTCCCAAAGAATTCTATTATTTTGACTGCTCGAAGTGGTCGTCATGCCTTAAAATATCACTTAGAAAGATTGGGTTACACGCAAACACCAAAAGAACTATCTGAAACTTACGAAAAGTTTTTGGTGATGGCAGATGGTAAAAAAGATGTCACAGATGATGATTTGATAGAAATCATGCAAGGAACTTCTAAAACTGGTTCTATTGGATTGGAACATTTACAAGTCACTTGTGGAGAATCTTTAACGCCAACTGCTACTGTTCATTTAAAAATGGGCGTAGAAATTAAAAAGGCGAGCGCTATTGGAAATGGTCCCTTTAATGCTGCTTGTATAGCGATTGACACTATTTTACAGGACCAAATTGATTTAGAAGATTATTTGGTTCAATCTAATATTAATAGAAGTTACGACACCGCTAAAGTGCACGTTAAGGTCAGACATAATAATAAATCATATGTTGGCTTTGGGGTACACGAAGATATTGTGACCGCTTCTGTCTATGCGTATTTAGATGCGATTAATAAAATCACTGCTTTGACTGTTCATATTCCTATAGAAGAAGAGAAAGTCGAAGAGGCAAGTGTTTAAGAGCTTATTTTAGATAATAAAAAAGGTCAATTCTAGTGATAGGGTTGACCTTTTTTATTTGAAGTTTGGTAGTATAGCCGTCAGGCTAAGTAGTAAGTCAAGTTGAAGATGATATGTTGAGGGTGTGAGTATTTTTTGGCTATTGTTCTAAAAAAATCATTAGATAGCACCGCTATGGAATTATTTTTATAGGACGATAGACGGAAAATAATCCAGCCTAACTTATCATAATTAGCTTGACTTACTACTAAGAAACGGTAAAAAAATAAACTTACAATTTATGCTGCTTCTTTTGCCGCTATTTTTAACTTTGAAAACAGTCCCATACGGGCAAGCTATTATATCAATATAACTCCTGTTTTCAAAGCCAAAACTAGCAACAAAATAAGCTACCCTAAACCCGCCTGCCTGAGTGTCGGGCAGGTTTGTAAATCTATTTCTACACCGTTCCTAAGCTTATAATTCTATTAAGCCTATTCGGAGCGCATGCTTCACTAAACCAGCTGTATTTTTTACTTGTATTTTGGTCAATAAATTTTGACGATGAGTATCTACTGTTCGTACGCTGATAAATAATAAATCTGCTATTTCGTGATTACTCTTTTCCTCGGCTAACAATTTTAAAACTTCTAATTCCCTTTTCGTTAGTTTTTCTCCAGATTTATCTCTCTTTTGTTTAGCATTCCCCGTCATTTGTTGTACAATAGATTGAAAAATTTGGTGGCTATAAAACGTATTCCCATTATAAACAGTCCTGATAGCATTCATCATTTCTTCCGTACCTGCGTCTTTGAGTAGATAACCATCCGCACCTGACTTTAAAACCAATTTTACATATTTTTCCTCCTGGTGCATGGATAACATCAAAAATTTACTTTCAGGATGTTTGGCTTTCCACCATTTAACCCCATCTGTTCCAGAGCCATCACCAAGAGTAATATCCATGATAATTAAATCAGGAGGAGGTTGATGTTTAGGAATATCTTCCATGAATTCTTTGAGCGAACTCGCTGAACCGATAACTTTCATATCCTCTTCAAAAACAATCAATGATTGAATACCTTGTCGAAAAATTTTATGATCATCTACTATGTAGATTGTAATTGGCATAGTATAAATTAGTTATTAAACGATTACCCTCTATTATGAACGAAAGTAATAACTTTTTTTGGTTATACAAGTTAAGGAACGGTGAAAAAATAAACTTACAATTTATGCTGCTTCTTTTGCCGCTATTTTTAACTTAAAGATATTACACACTATATTAAGTAATGCAGCTCAATTAATCGGGTAATTTTTAGCAGCCTTTTTCCGCTATTTTTTACCAAAAAATAAATCCGTAGCGGGTGCTATGCATTGATTTTTTGGCGAAAACTATCGAAAAAATACAAGCTAAAAATTTTACC
>CALLVC010000545.1 GCA_938010785.1 uncultured Saprospiraceae bacterium | reverse complement strand
TCCATTTTGTGCTAAAAAATTAATAATTAAATCTGCATCAAAAGTTGTAAGGGGTGCTTTATTTAATAGGTAATCAATAAATTTGCTTTTAGCTAATTTAGTTTTGGATATAAGAATTATTAATACTTTTGGGTGAATTCTAAATAAATCAAAATTGAAATCATCGAACACCGATTCCAATTTAGTCAAATTACTAGGTTTATTAATTATTTCCTCAACTGATTTGTCGTAAACTTCATTTAAAACTTCAAGGTATTTTTCGTGTTCTTTTTCCTTAAAAACAAATACTAATTCATTTCCTTTAATCTCTCCAATCACTTCTATTATTCTATCAAATTTTACTTGAGGTCTTTTTTGGTTATCATTATCATTATCATTAGTTGTTAAATTAGGAGAAGTTTTCTTTAAGCTTTTTTTCAAATTGTCAATTTCATCTTGATTATCAAGAAAAAATAGTTCTAGTTTTGAATTAAAACGTAAATTCAATTTGGCGTAAAAATTATCTGAGATATTTTTTAGTAGTTCATAAATTAAACTTTCTTTTTCGAATTTTGAAGTATCTTTTTTAAATGTAACTGAGATATATGTATCATCGACATATCTAATTATTTGATAGTTTTCAATATTATTATAAGTAAGGTTAAACTCTTCAATCAAATCTGAAATTATTAAGTCACCAAAAATTAAATAGAAATATCCGATATAACTTGAAAGAGTATTAGTGTATCCTTGTGGAATTCCTATGCTGCCATTATTTATCAAACTAAAATAAAAAATCAATAACTCTTTTGTAGATGCATCAAAATTGTATTTTTTTAATTCACTCGGCTTTAAATAAAAACTAATCAAATTAAGCATTTTTTCAATTACTATCGTCTCATAATAATTTTGAATATCTAATTTAATAATTACTTTATCCTCTGGATTAACTTTTACTTGTTGTTTAACCGCTTTTTTAAACTTGTCATACTGGTATTTGTAATAAGTGCTATTATGCGTAGCGTTTATTTTTTCATTTGTAAACTTTAAATTCCCTCCATAGAAAGACATTTTCAAATTATGCTCAACTTTGCAGTACTCAATAAATTGTTGTGTAAGCTTTAGTATATACAAGCCTACTGTATAATATAGAATTTGCATAGGATACCCCATGAAAACATATTTTCTAAGTCTAACACCTGATTTAGGAACAGTATAATGAAAATAACAGAATTCCTTTTCAAGACCGTAGAAAAAATTATTTGCAATTTTTTCGTTAAAATAAACTTCATCTTGAAGTTTATCAACTTCATTACCTAGTTTTTCAAAGTAGAAAAAATCTATTGAATTGTAATGTCTATTGGGTTTTGGGGGCTTTTTTTCGCTTATTTGATGATTTAAAAGATTTAAAGCCTCCTTCCATAAATCATATGTTAAAAAATAACTAAATTTTAAGTTTAAACCTTTGTCATCCATGTGTATTAATTTTGTTTAATTTTTTTGGTTGTAAAAGTAGCATAGAATAAATATTTAATTTTTCAATATTAAATGTAAAAATTTAAAAAAACAACCAAATTTAAATTTCCACAAAAGTAAGAGTCAGTTGCGCAGTATATTTGCGCAGTAAAAAGTAAATATTAGATTGTAGTAAATGATAAGAGTATGAACCAAACCTCCCCACATCACAGCAATAAGATAGTTCTCAGAAAACTGAATGCAGAATAGATTTTCAAACCTATTCTGCATTTGTTTCACTTATTTCGTTTATGTATCTTTGTTTAAAAAAGAATTATGGAAGTCTCTAAAAATAGACAAGAACAAGAAATAATTGCGAATTTATTAACGCAAATAACCAAAGGGAAGGAAGCACCTACGGTAAGCATTCAGTTAAACAAAGGAACAGAATCATTAGCATTACCTGCTAAAACGACATCTCTCTTACTAAAACTGCTTTCTTTTATTGCGAAAGGACAATCTGTTACCCTACTAGCATCTGACGAGGAATTGACAACTTCGGAGGCAGCTAAACTCTTAAAAGTTTCTCGACCTTTTTTAGTAAAATTATTAAAAGAAAAGCAAATCCCTTTTCGGAAAGTAGGAAGTCACCGACGTATTTTAATAAAAGATATTTTAGAATATCGGAAAAAAATGGAGATTACTACAGCAGAAAATCTAGCCTTTTTAACGCAACAAGCACAAGAACTTAACCTAGGTTACTAATGAAATCTGACCTCGAACCAATTGTTGTACTAGATGCCTGTGTGTTATATCCTGCACCTATGCGTGATTTGTTATTATATCTCGCAAGTCAAAAAATCTATCACCCCAAATGGTCTGCCGAAATAAATGAGGAATGGGTAAGGAATTTACTACTGAACCGTTCAGATTTATCAAATGCTCAATTGCAAAAGACGGTTAATGCAATGAATCGAGCATTTCCAGAGGCAAATATACGTAAGGCTCCTAGTATTATTAAACAACTGATTTTACCCGACCCAAATGATAGACATGTGTTAGCAACAACAATTAAAAGCAAAGCAAAAAAGATTATAACCGCTAACTTGAAAGATTTCCCTACCAATTATCTCCAACAATTTAATATTCAAGCACAACATCCTGATAAATTTCTTCCCGAACTAATCGATACTTATCCTGAGCAAAGCATTACTGCCTTTCACCAACAAGTCAATAATCTTAAAAATCCTCCTTTATCTACGGAAGATGTTTTGAATAGCTTGAATAAATGTGGCTTAGAACAGACGGTATTAATATTAAAAGACCTTTTAGACAAGTAAAATGTCCCTGTTTTGATGGACTATGGTGAAACTTCTAAAATTCCAACTATTATGAGCAGCAGTTATTGAATAATAATATTAAAGCACAATAGATTTCTCAACCTATGGTGCATTTTTTTTGTATTAAATTTGAAAATTAGGATTTAAAACCTAATTTTGCGATAAGTATAGTTTACAATAATCAACTTTATAATGAAAGACCTTCAATCAAAAACGTTAACCAAACTAGGCAATCCCGAATGGATACCCAATTGGACCATAGGCAGACCAGGACCTTATATGGAAATTACGGAACTAGCCAATAGAACCGTATGGCTTTGTCAACAACCGATTTCCCATGAAGAAGGGCAGGCATTAGCCTTACCAAAAGGATTTGCCATAACTGGAATAGGCGAATCTGCCCATGACGCTGCTTTTTTTCGACGTTCTCCGGATGCTACTGAAGACGGTGCCTTGGAGACTATGAAAGTGGGGAAATATATCTTTTCTAAAGTAGGAAAACCGGGTAAACCAGAATCGGGCTTTAAGGATGTCTTGGTTTTACCAGTTTATAAATATCATAAAGTATTGTTTAAAGCAGGTCGAACTATCGAAGTTTTAACCATGGAAGATGGAAAGGACTATGTACCCAATGTGTATGGACTAAAAGGAATGTTTGGAAAAAATACACCGAAAGAACGGGTATTACCAGCAGGATGGTCTGTTCGGACAATGACCCTTACAAAAGATTTAATTCTAGAAATTCCGAACCCTGCTAGGGTTTGTTTTTTTAAAACTGGACAGGGCTTTCATGGACCAGTATCTTTATAAATGAGACCGTCTTCGACTGTGAGAAGTGAGACCGCTGCGCTGTCAGACCGCCTTCGGCTGTCAGAAGTCAGACTTAACAGCGTGCTGAATTTGCCTATAAGTCTGACCTCTGACAATCCATGTAATGGATGGTCTGACTTCTGACAACGAAGTGGTCTAGTAAAAAAAAATTATGCGAACTAAAATCACTAAACTCTTTAATATCGAACATCCTATCATGCAAGGTGGGATGCATTATGTAGGCTTAGCAGAACTAGCTGCTGCTGTTTCCAACGCTGGCGGAATTGGCACAATCACAGGTTTGACACAAAAAACGCCTGCGGACTTGGCAAACGAAATTGCTAGATGTAAGGATATGACCGATAAACCCTTTGCGGTTAACCTTACTTTTTTACCAACCTTAAATCCACCAGATTACCCCGGTTATGTGAAAGCAATTATTGAGGGAGGCGTAACCGTAGTAGAAACGGCGGGTCGTAATCCTCAATCTGTCTTACCTTATTTAAAAGATGCGGGGATTAAAGTGATTCACAAATGTACTTCCGTTAGACATGCTTTGAAAGCACAGGCTATTGGATGTGATGCTGTTTCAGTCGATGGTTTTGAATGTGGTGGTCACCCTGGAGAGGATGATATTCCGAATATGATTTTATTGCCTCGTGCAGCAGCAGAATTGGACATTCCTTTTTTAGCCTCAGGTGGCATGGCAGATGCTCGTTCTTTGGTCGCCTCGATTGCGATGGGCGCAGAAGGCATGAATATGGGCACTCGTTTTATGGCAACCAAAGAAGCACCGATTCATCAAAATGTAAAACAAGCCATTTTAGATGCGACGGAATTGGATACTCGTTTGATTATGCGTCCTTTGAGAAATACAGAACGCGTATTGACCAATCCTGCTGTAGAGCGCTTATTGGCAAAAGAAAAAGCATTGGGCAAAGACCTCCAATTTGAAGATATTATTGAAGAAGTAGCGGGTGTCTATCCAAAAGTCATGCAACAAGGGACAATGGATGCAGGTGCTTGGTCTTGCGGGATGGTAGCAGGCTTGATTGACGATATTCCTACTTGTAAAGAACTGATTGACCGAATTATGAAAGAGGCTACGGAAATAATTCAAGAACGTTTGGCTGGATTATTAAGTTAAGAAGTCAGAGGTCAGACCGCTTTGCTGACAGACCGTCTTTGACTGTCAGATGTCGGACTTACAACTTGCTGAATACGCCCTAAGTCTGACCTCTGACAATCCATGTAATGGATGGTCTGACTTCTGACAGCGTAGCGGTCTGACAACGAAGTGGTCTAACTAGAAGCAGTTATGGCAGCGATGCAAAAAAGACCTGCTATTTTTGAGGATTATAGATAAATGAGGAGGCAGGAGTCACACACATTGCTACCTTCCCTTCCTAGAAAAACGTAAACCTAAGGAACGAGGTAGAAATAAATGTTCAAATTTTGAGTTAGGATTTTTTGTTCCTAACAAGGCAAAAAACGCAGACATAGCCTAGCTATGGTGAGTATTTTTAACGCAGTTAGGGGCAAAAAAGACAAGTCAAAAATGTACATTTATTTTTTCGTCGTTCCTAATTATCATAAATCGTGAATAGTAACAAACTCCAACAGCAATTCATTCAAACCAACGGTGTCCGCTATTTCCTCAAAACAGCAGGAAATAAAACCGCACCATTAATCCTATTTCTGCACGGTTTCCCAGATTCTTGGTATTCGTGGCGGCATCAATTGACCGCAATGGCGGAGGCTGGCTACTATGCCGTTGCACCTGATATGCTCGGTTGTGGAGCAACCGATGCCCCAATGGAAATAGAACGGTACAGCCAAGATGAAATGGCAAAAGATATAGTTGGAATAATAGATGTTTTAGGACACGAGCAAGCCATTATCGTAGGGCATGACTTAGGGGCATCCTTAACTTGGCAAATTTGTTTGCTCTACCCAGAAAAAGTAAAAGCAGTCGTTGCATTATCCATTCCTTATGGAGGGCGAGCATTAGCCAAACCCATTCCGCATATGAAAAAAGTGTTTGGTGATAAATTCTTTTATATCCTCTATTTTCAAAAACCTGGGGTGGTGGAAGAAGAATTTGGTGCCAATGTCAGAGAGACCTTATTACGTATTTATTTCTCTTTAAGTGCAGCAGGGTGCAAAATGGCAACTCAATTTGTCGCCAGCGATAATCCGACAACTGCGGAGAAGTATTTAGATACGACTATTTTACCAGCATCTTTACCCGATTGGTTAAGTGAGGAAGACCTAAATTATTATGTCAGTCGCTATGAAAAAGAAGGTTTTCGAGGCATCATTAATTGGTATCGTTGTTTAGATATTTACTGGGAACGTACGCCACATTTGG
>CALLVC010000544.1 GCA_938010785.1 uncultured Saprospiraceae bacterium | reverse complement strand
AAATTCAATCTTAGAGATATTAACAGACACCTGATTTTTTCTTCTATTTAACCAATTAAAAAAAGCTTGGTTAGAGGTTACTTTCCCTTCTTTGACTAAGGCGGAGGTTAAAAAATCCATTAGCTTTAATTAGGAGATAGATGGGTAAATGGCGATAAAAAGTGGTCTATTAGCAAGTAACAGAGCACTCTTTATCGAATTACTTTATTTTTTTAAAAATTAGAATAGCATAGCGTTTATTATCGCTTTGTTCTTGCTTCACCAATTGATATAAATCTGGTCTAGTTTGGAAATAGGTATAATCAATATTACTCGTTCTTTTACTATAGTGTGTGTCCCAAAAAATATGACTACCGACAGGAGCAGTTTCAAGTTCTTGCTCCGTTTTAAAGATGTACATCCCATTTTTTAGCTCATGTGCATTTTTATCCATAAAGACATTGAGCATTTTATTGGAATAATAAATAGGATTAGCCTCAATATTTTCTTGAGCGACCCATGCCGCAATTTCTTTCATTTTTGCATCTTCACCAACCATTTTAATAGGTTTCAAATACAAATAATTAAAAATGACAGTTAATGCTACCAAGCCTATTGCCAATGGACCTCTAGAAAGTGGTAACATAGCTAGAACAATAGTTGCCGCTAAGGAAAGAGGAAGTGTCCAATCTTTAACAGTGGAAAAACCGATATAGTTATGTTCAAAAGAGTTAACCGAAATAGCGTAAACTAAAAAAGGTAAGAATAACAGTAGATAAATGAGTTTATCTTTCAGTTTTTCTTTTGCTAATTCATTCCAACCAATGGTTGCTAGAATGGTTAGAAGTGGAGAAATAATCAATAAGTACCTCCAGTTACCACCCGTCGATGCACCAATTTTAATAGACTGAAGATTAAATAAGCTATGGATAAACCAAAAGAAAAATATTGGAATAAATACAAAATAATCTAATTTCCTTTGCCGCGTGAAAATTTGTTTTAAATAGGCCAAAAAACCTACTAAAAGAAATGGACCAAAAATTGGTAATGCGGCTTTTAGGTAATGGTCAAACCCTTGGCGTGGGTATCTGTCAAGGGTTGTTTGACTGTAAGTTATGGCATTCGTAATGGTGTAAAATGGGTCGCCAGTGGCCAAAAATCCCCAAAAGTTGAACAAAAGTGGAAAAATGGTAATTAAAATTACTGGAAGCCATGCTCTTTTTTGATATAATAAAAATAGCGCATAAAGTCCTGCTACAGGCAATAATTCTTGACGCATGGTCAAGGTGTAGGAGATGCATAAGGCTGCCAAGTTGAATTTTTCCTTCAAATGAGCATAAACTGCAGCTATTAACAAAAAGGCAGTAGGAAATTCAGAGTAGTTACGAAAAGCCATCTCCATCCATAAAAATTGACCAGCTAATAATAAAAACGCTATAATTGGCATTTTTACTTTTTTGAGCTTTGCAATTTCGTAGGCCAACCAACCAGCGCCTGCGGCTATCAAAGAATTAAAAAAAGCCAAGAATTTAAAACCACCCAATGCTGGTAGAATGACTAACATTTTCCATCCTGGTTTTCCCCAATTGCCTAAAATAGCATTCGGTTCGTTCCAGAATCTTTTCATGTTCATATAGTGTATACCCTCTTCACCTTGGTAAAAACCATTGGAAAGGTAAGAATAGCCAAAATGAATAAGTGATACAAGTAGAATTACTACGGCAAGTGCAAGAACTGAGAAGTCTTGACTCATTAATTTATCGAGACTTGACTCGGTTACTTTTTTTTGAATCAATTTTTTCTGAAGGGGCGCTTTCTCCTTTTTTTTGGTTTTAGACATTTTTAAGAACTTAGGGGGTGATAGTTATTAGTATGAGATGACTTCCAATCTAAATCGACTATCATCTATTTCATTCATATTTAGATAAATTAGTCTTAGCAACGAGGTAGAAATAAATGTTCAAACCTGCCCGACTCAGGCAGGCGGGTTTTGAGTTAGGATTTTTTATTCCTAACAAGGCAAAAAACGCAGGCATAGCCTAGCTATGACGAGCCTGCCTGCCGACAGAGGCAGGTATTTTTAACGCAGTTAGGGACAAAAAAGACAAGTCAAAAATGTACATTTATTTTTTCGTCGTTCCTTAATGTAAAAATGTATTTGTTTTCTCTTGGGAACCAAGCAAAATCTAAATGAAATTTTGAATTACTAACTTTTTTGTGGTTCAAGCACAGCGCTATTTTCTGGCGATACCAAATAATAAGCACAAGTTGATAAAAAATTTCGGACTCCTGGAATAGCTTTAATTATTGAAAATTGACTTCTAGGAGATAAGTTAAATTTATATTTATATATTGGATTGATTAAAAATAATTTTTTATTGTGAGTGGTATATGCTTCTTTTTTCAAAATATCCTCAAATCTTTCAATGGAAATACCCGTTTCTTTGATTTCAAGTAAATCTTCGATGACTTTATCTGGTTCTTTACCTATTTTTAGAATAGATTTATAAATGCCTTGTGGCAACAAATGGTAATAAGGCAACTTTGATAACACTTTTCCCTTACAAATTTGTTGGTGACCACCAAAAGGCATTTGCCACGGAGGAAAACCGAAAAATACCTTTCCACTTGGTTTTAAAAAACCATTCAGTTCTTTCATAAATGTAGCCTGGTCATGAATATGCTCAATTACATCCTTGAGAAGGATGAGGTCAAATTTTTCGGGCAAATCATTGTCAGGGTCGATGTCAAAAATATTCTTGCAAATAAAATTAATTCTATTTTCGGCGACCTCCTTAGCCAGAAATTTTTCAGCTAATTGCACACGAGATTCATGTAGTTCGATACCAGTACATGTATGCCCACGTTCTAAGAAAGCCTTTAATACACCTGCTTCTGCACAACCGATTTCCAGAACGTTTAATGGTTTATCTAAATCGATATGGTCCTCCAAAAAAGGAATGACATACTCTTTAGTTACCTCGTACTGCATCCGAAAATATCTAGACTTATCACTATGGAACTCAAACATAAAAAATTGTGTAAAATTATAAAACGATGGTTGCCATATAAGTACGAAGTTTTATTTGAAATGTTTATGCGACCCACTTACTTATCCAGCAAAAACCACATCCATACTTTCGCAAATCTTTTGCGCGGCTTCTTCCAAATCAGCGGCTTGGTGTGCATGAGAAACAAAACCAACTTCATAACCAGAAGGACCTAAATAAACGCCTCTTTGCAATAACTCATGGTGCAAGACCTTGAATTTATCCATACTTTTAGGGTCAATCTGGTCTGCTTCCATAATCCGGTCCTTGGTAAAAGTCACCCAAAAAATAGAACCAATTTGAACCATATTAACATCATATCCCTTTTGGTCGCAATGTTGTTGTATACTTTGAATAAATTTGGTCGTTTTTTGGGCCAAATTTTCATAGAAATCAGGTTGTAATAATTCTTTAACGGCGGCTAAACCAGCAGACATTGCTACAGGATTAGCCGATAAGGTTCCTGCTTGATAAACTGGACCATCTGGAGAGACATGCCCCATAATTTCATGACTTGCGCCGTAAGCCCCAACAGGCATTCCACCGCCAATAATTTTTCCATAAGTAATAATGTCTGGTTGGATATTATAATAGCCGGCAGCACCTTCAAACCCAACTCTAAATCCTGAAATAACTTCATCAAAAATCAACAATACGCCATATTTGTAGCATTTTAAGCGCAAACATTCTAAAAAGGATTTGTCTTGTAATAATAACCCGTTATTTGCCGGAACAGGCTCAATGATAATACAAGCAATATCGTCACCGTGTTTTTGGAGTGTTTCTTCTAAAATTTCAGGATTGTTAAGCGGTAAGACAATAGTTTCTTTTGCGAAAGAGGCTGGAATTCCCGCTGAAGTACTTACACCAAAAGTTGCTAAACCTGACCCTGCTTTTACCAATAATGAATCTACGTGACCATGATAACAGCCATCAAATTTGATAACCTTACTTTTACCAGTCACACCACGAGCTAAACGGAGTGCAGACATGACCGCTTCTGTACCAGAACTGACAAATCGTATTTTATCAATAAATCGATTATTATCTAGAATTAATTGTCCAATCTCGTTTCCTAACCTAGTCGGTGTCCCAAAAGAAGTACCATAGGTAACGGTTTTCAATACACTTTCCCTGATATTAGGGTGATTGTGGCCTAAAATGAGTGGTCCCCAAGAACAACAAAAATCAATGTATTTATTATCGTCTTCATCTGTAAAACGACAACCATAGCCTCTCTTGACAAATAGAGGTGGCCCAGAAACGGATTTAAATGCACGAACGGGAGAGTTGACACCACCAGGGAAATATTTTTTAGCTTCTTCGAATAATTCGGCAGATTTACTTCTTTCGATACGATTTTCTAAATTCATACAATGAATATTTTATTTTTATTATTACGCTGTAAATTAAATTAAATTAAAGTTAATTAGTTTATAGTGTAATTATTATAAGTATTTATTTATAAGGGCTTAGTAATCAATTGGTTGAAAATCAATGATTAAGGTCGGCAAAAATAAGGCAAAATAATCTTAAGCAATGGGCCAAATTTCGCTACATGTTTTCAGAAGTTTTTTTAAATTGCTAACAGATTAATACTCCTTACCTTCCAAAAATCCCCTTATGTTCGTTAAACAAAATGCGAAAGTAGTTAACCTATGGAACAAATAGGTTGAAAGATTGTAAAAAAATATTAAGCGTCAAATAACTTTTTAAGATTATTTATTTTTTGCTATAATTGATGATAAAAAAATAAATTTGACAATATATATTTTACTTTTGTCATTTTCTCCCCATTAGCAGTGCAATGGACAACAGACAGGTTTAACATATTATCAAATTTACTTTTAGTAGTTACAAAATTGACACTTTTTCTATGCCATTTATAGACACAAATATACCTGATTTAAAAGTATTTGAACCCAAGATCTGGAGAGATGACCGAGGCTATTTCTATGAGTCCTACAACAAAGAAACGTTCGAAGCTGCAGGAATTCCAAATATCTTTGTTCAAGATAATCAGGCACTTTCTACTTATGGGGTGCTAAGAGGATTGCACTATCAATTACCTCCTTATACGCAAGCAAAATTAGTAAGAGCTGTGCAAGGAGAAATTCTGGATGTGGTTGTGGATATTAGAGAAGATTCACCAACTTATGGGAAGTCTTTTTCCATTCGGTTAAGCGCAGCTAACAAAAAACAATTATTTGTGCCAAGAGGCTTTGCGCATGGGTATGTGGTGCTAAGTGATACGGCCATATTTGCCTATAAATGTGATAATTTATACAAAAAATCACATGATGCAGGGATTCTTTTTAATGACCCACAGTTGCAAATCGACTGGCAGATTGATATGGATAGAATTATCTTATCAGACAAGGATAAAGTGCAGCCTAAATTTGGAGAACATCGTGCGTATGGCAAAAAAAGGGAGTTGCTTGAGAAATGATAAATTATCAAAAATTGATTCGATAAAGGAAACACTATGGATATATTAGTAACAGGGGCTAATGGCCAAGTTGGGAGCGAACTACAATTTTTAGCGAAGCAATTTCCTAATTATAAATTTCATTTTACGGATGTCGCTGAATTGGATATCACGGATGAAACGGCCGTCAATCAATTATTTGCCAAAATTCAACCAAAATACTGCATTAATTGTGCTGCTTATACTGCGGTAGACAAGGCAGAAAGCGATGAAGCAAAAGCAACTTTAATTAATGAAACGGCGGTAAAATATTTGGCGAAAGCTTGTAAAACACAAGAAACGACTTTCCTACATATCTCATCAGACTATGTTTACCATAACCGAGTTAATCGACCTTTAAAAGAAACGGATAAACCTGCTCCAAAAGGAGTGTATGCCGCTACAAAATTAGCTGGAGATATCGTTGCCTTAGCAGAAAATCCTAAAACAGTGGTCATTCGAACTAGTTGGGTGTATTCCTCCTTTGGACACAATTTTGTAAAAACGATGCTTCGATTAGGAAAGGAACGAGATAAATTGACGGTCGTTTATGACCAAATTGGTGTGCCTACTTATGCGAGAGACATTGCAGCAACGATGATGAGTATTATTGAAAAAATAGAAGGCGGAAAGACAAACTTTTCAGGCATTTATCATTATGCACCAGCAGGCGTCACTTGTTGGTATGATTTTGCAAAAGCTATTTTTGAGATAGAAAACATTGATTGTAAAGTAACACCTATTCCAACTTCTTCTTATCCAACACCTGCAAAACGCCCTCACTATAGTGTGTTAAATTGTACTAAAATCCAAAAGACTTTTGATATAGCAATTCCATATTGGAAGGATAGCTTGAAGGCTTGTCTGGTTTTATTGAAATAACTTAGAAGGTATTCTACTGAACACTAGAAAGTAATAATGTATATTTCTATGAAAATCAGATGTTTATTTTTAGTAATTAGTCTTAGCGTCTAGGAACACGTATAATCTGGTGGCGGCTGCCTGTTGGATTCTGCGGAGCAGTTGAATACAACTAGATTTTTTTGTTTCTTTTTTCATCAATGGAAAAAAGAAAAGAACGTCTAGCTCAGCGAAAATACTATTGTGTCCTATTAGATAAAAAAACCTTACTTTATCACCACCGTATTCATCTGAGCCGCTAATTCATTCCGAATAGCCATCAATTTTTGTTGTTTTTTCATTAACTTCATTACCTTCGGCAGGTTATCCTCTTTTTGTAAATTGCCGATTTTTTCTTGATTTTCATTACACATCTTGATAACTTTCTTTAGTTTAAATCTGCGTAAAGAATAGATACTATCTTTGGTGAAATTCTCCTCTGGATTTTTCTGATTCATGGGTTTCTCGAAGCGTTCTTCCCAGCCTGGACTATAATCATAAGGGTCTGCCAGTAAATTGATGGCAACTTGCTTA
>CALLVC010000543.1 GCA_938010785.1 uncultured Saprospiraceae bacterium | reverse complement strand
ATTCAAAAGAGAAAGTATATCACTTTCACCAATCTACTGGAGATAAATTATCTTCATCTGATATGGTTTCTTATTGGGCGGATTGGGTGAAAAAATATCCTATCTTCTCTATCGAAGACGGCTTAGATGAAGATGATTGGAGTGGGTGGAAAGCTTTGAATAAAAAGTTAGGAAAGAAATGCCAATTAGTGGGAGATGATTTATTTGTAACGAACACCAAGCGTTTACAAAGAGGTATTGATGAAGAAAGTGCCAATTCTATTTTAATCAAAGTAAATCAAATTGGTTCGGTAACGGAAACAATTGATGCCGTGAATATGGCAACTAGAAACGGATTTACAAGCGTAATGAGTCACCGTTCTGGTGAAACAGAAGATACAACAATTGCTGATTTAGCAGTAGCATTAAATACAGGACAAATTAAAACTGGTTCCGCTTCGCGTTCGGATAGAATTGCTAAGTATAACCAATTATTGAGAATTGAAGAAGAACTTGGTGATTCTGGTATTTATCCTGGACGTGCTTTATTGGGATAATTCAATTGTTCTAAAGGAAGCTGTTTGATTTAACGTATTTCTAAAAGAGAATTTCAAACAGCTTCTTAAATTTTTTGCTAAATTGGGACGAAATTCCATACTATGGCGAAAAAAATAAAAAATAATCCTTTCAAACCAATTCTGAAACAGATTCCTGCACCTATCAGAAATCGTTATTTTTTGGTATTGGTCTTCTTTTTTGCGTGGTTGATTTTTATTGATAAACACAATATGTGGACTCAATATCAATTACAGAAATCATTAAATAAACTAAAATCGGATAAAACTTTCTACGAAGAGAAGATTAAGGAAGTCAGGCAAGAGGCTTTGGACATTGAACAGAATAAAGAAAAATTTGCCCGAGAGAAATATTTTATGAAAAAGAAAAATGAAGATGTTTTTGTGATTGTTAGAGAAGAGGAATAATTACTGTTAATAACTGGTTACCAGAAATACATTATAAGATTACAAAATAATATATATTTGCGCTGCTTTAAAAAAGCATTGTAATATTTGCATAAACTGTAAAACTGAAAAATAAATTAATATGGCTGTTCTATTAGATAGCAAATCCAAGGTTATTGTTCAAGGCTTCACAGGTAAGGAAGGTTCTTTCCATGCGGGCCAAATGATTGAATACGGCACAAATGTCGTTGGTGGTGTTACGCCAGGAAAAGGAGGGCAAACGCATTTGGACAAACCTGTATTCAATACAGTACAAGAAGCGGTAGTTAAAGCAAAAGCAAATACCTCTGTTATTTTTGTACCTCCAAGATTTGCTGCGGATGCCATTATGGAAGCTGCGGATGCAGGTATCAAGGTAATTATTTGTATTACTGAAGGCATTCCTGTTCAAGATATGGTAAAAGTGAAAGCTTATATAAGCGACAAATCTTGTAGATTAGTTGGCCCTAACTGCCCAGGAGTTATTTCTCCGGGATTGGCTAAGTGTGGTATCATGCCAGGCTTCATCCACAAGCAAGGCAGAATTGGTATTGTTTCTCGTTCTGGTACTTTGACTTATGAAGCAGTTGACCAAGTAACGAAAGCGGGTATGGGACAATCTACTTGTATTGGTATTGGTGGTGACCCAATTATCGGAACTACCACTAAAGAAGCGGTACAATTATTAATGAATGACCCTGACACTGACGGTATCATCATGATTGGTGAAATCGGTGGTGGTATGGAAGCTGAAGCAGCACGTTATATTCAAAGATATGGTACTAAGCCAGTTGTTGGATTTATCGCTGGTAAAACAGCTCCTGCTGGTCGTACAATGGGACACGCTGGTGCGATTATCGGTGGAGATGAAGATACTGCTGAGGCGAAAATGAAGATTATGGCAGAGTGTGGATTACACGTGGTACAGACACCAGCAGAAATTGGTAGTACGATGAAGAAAGCGATGAAAGCTGCTAAGAAGTAATTTACTTTAGCTTGTAAAAGTTGAATTTGTATATAAAAAGGCAATCTCTGTTAAGAGGTTGCCTTTTTTGCGATGTGCATGAATATAATAGTCCACCGCATGTTGATAGTGAGAAGTTATCAATTTCTACCTATTTATTTTCTACAAATTTTCGCCTAAGGGACGATGAATTAATAAATTGCGTTTTTATGCGCCGTTACCTGCCTGCCGGTCAATGTCATTAAGATAAAAAAATAAATATGAGTAGTGTCATTTTAATAAAGAGGGGTAGCAGCCCTATCGGTCATAATTTTAACTAAGGAAGCTAACTCATTTTTTCCAGAGACCCTATCCAAGATATATTGATAAACATTAACCCCCAATTTTTTACAAGTCTGGATGATGGTAAAGAAAATATCCTTAGCAAGTGTTCCTCTTTCATTTCTAGTTTGAAATGAAGTATCTCTATATTGGACTTCCATTTTAACGGCAGTTTCAGAAGCGTTATTATGGAGTGGAATATAAGGATGTTCAACAATCACTAATAACTCTTTCTTTTTAGCTTTCGTCTTAGCAATCAGTTGGTCTAATAAATCAAAACCTGTTTTTGTAGAAAAAAGCTGGTCAAATTCAGTACCTAAGGTTCTAGCCAATTGAGGATTGGGATTTTCTGAATAGACCTTGGTAGTGCGGATAATTGTGCTACTACGGGGAGTCCTATTAATTCTATTACTGGTCCTACGGT
>CALLVC010000542.1 GCA_938010785.1 uncultured Saprospiraceae bacterium | reverse complement strand
AGTTCTCAAAACGCTAAAAAGGACACAGAGCACACAAAGGAGACACAGAGGACACAAAGTTCATTTTAGGCAATTCTCTGTGAATCTCTGTGTCTTCTCCGAGTTCTCCGTGTCCAAAATTTAAGTATATTGAGAACTTACAATTTTGTGTGCTAGATTATTAAAAATCAAAGCTTTATTAAAAATATAATTGTATGAAACTTAGATACCTTTTTTTAGCTTTTTTAATGGTTGTTGGTACAACAGCTTGTGAAAATGTCAACCCTAATTTTCAAAAAGATGCTAGAAATGCCGAATTTCTCCATCGCTCTATGAAAAAATTAACGGATGTCATTGTACACGATATTTTTTCTCCGCCACAAGCGAGTCGAATTTATGCCTATGCTAGTATCGCTGCCTACCAAGCAGCCTTACCAGAATTTCCAGCGTATAGAACTTTAGACGGGCAGGTCAAACAGCTTGCGAATACACCACAACCCGAAAAAGGAAAAGAGTATTGTTTCCCCCTAGCTAGTGCACACGCTTTTTTGACGGTGGGAAAAGCTATGATTTTCTCGGAGGATAAAATTCAGCAATTTCAAGATGAACTTTATGCAGAATTTAAAGCGATTGAAATGCCTTCTAGTACCTATGAGCGGTCATTGGAATATGGACAACAAATAGCCAATCATATTTTAGCTTGGTCAGATAAAGATAATTACAAACAAACTAGAACTTTTCCAAAATACTCTATTCCTGAAGACCCTGGACAATGGCGACCTACACCGCCAGACTATATGGATGGTATTGAGCCGCATTGGAAAAAAATAAGAACCTTTACTCTAGAATCGGCAGACCAATTTCCACCGCCCCCACCAACTCCTTATAATGAAGACAAAAACAGTCTTTTTTATAAAGAATTGCTTGAAGTTTATACCGCATTGGAGAAAGAAAGAGAAGAGAAAATTGCCATCGCAGAATTTTGGGATTGCAACCCTTACGTTTCTCACCATAAAGGACACGTAATGTTTGCTACTAAAAAAATTACACCTGGTGGTCATTGGATTAATATAGCTGCTTTAGCGGCTAGAAAAACCAACGCTGACTTTATGAAGTCTGCTGAAACTTATGCCTTGACCGCTATCGCCCTAGCAGATGGATTTATTAGTTGTTGGGATGAAAAATATCGGTCTAAGTTAGTTCGTCCAGAAACGGTCATTAATCAAATGGTGGACGAAGATTGGGCACCAGCACTGCAAACACCTCCTTTCCCAGAATATACAAGTGGGCACAGCGTCATCTCGCGTGCCGCAGCTGTTGCCTTGACGAGTATTTATGGAGATAACTTTGCTTTTGATGATGATACAGAAGAAGAATTTGGCCTGCCTACTCGTTCTTTCAAATCTTTTATTGAAGCATCAGAAGAAGCGGCTATTAGTCGGCTATATGGAGGGATTCACTATGCTCCTGCTTGTTTTAATGGTGTGACTCAAGGTGAACAAGTTGGCGACTTTGTGGTGAGTAGCTTGAAGTTGAGAAATCAAATTGGGATGACGGAATAGGAAGCAAAGAAAATTAAGTACAAAAATGGTTAAGCTAAATTAATAGCTTAACCATTTTTGTTTTCAGCAGGAACTATTTTAAAAACTTTTAAGTTGATTGGAATGAAATTTAGTTTTAAGGGAGTAGGCAAAAAATAACCTACCCGATTAAATTGTTAAAGTTATAATCCTAGCTAGTTGGGTAGGTTATTTTTTACCAAGTCCCTAACAATAAAATTGATGACTTTTAACTACTTCAAAAACATACAGGATAGTACGCCAAAACCAATAATTGGGCTAAGCTATCCATGTCTAATGCCAACCTACCTAAAATAAACAGTTATCTAAGGCTGTTAATACTACCTTTTACTTTTTTTTAATATATTTTTGCAAACTTCAAATTAGGGACTACCTACTACAAAATATTTGTGGGAAGCTTAGTCGTCAAACACTATAAAATCATGGAAGAACCAAAACGTTATTTAGTGACCTCTGCCTTGCCGTATGCAAATGGCCCTTTACATATTGGGCATTTGGCGGGAGCGTATTTGTCTGCGGATATATATGTGCGATTTTTAAGATTGAATGGAAAAGATGTGGTTTATGTTTGTGGTTCGGACGAGCATGGAGCTGCTATCACTATTCGAGCGAAAAAAGATGGCACTACTCCACAAGCTATAGTCGATAAATATGATGAATTAATTAGAACAACTTTTGAGAAGATTGGAATCTCTTTTGATATCTATCATCGAACTTCTGCACCAATTCATCATGAAACCTCTCAAGCGTTCTTTAGAACCCTCAATCAAAAAGGGGAATTTATCGAACAAACAAAAGAACAGTATTTTGATGAGACTGCTAACCAATTTTTAGCAGATAGATATATTATTGGAACGTGTCCGAAATGTAACCACACCGAGGCTTACGGAGACCAATGTGAAAATTGTGGTTCTACCTTAAGTCCAACAGAATTGGTTGACCCACGTTCTACCTTAAGTGGTGATAAACCTGTACTTAAATCCACTACTCACTGGTACTTACCTTTAGATAAGTACGAGGCTTGGTTAAAAGAATGGGTCGAAACGGGTAAACTGGAAGAAGAATTATTACACTATCCAGACCAATGGAAAAACCATGTGTTAGGACAATGTAAATCTTGGTTAGACGGTGGTTTACAGCCTAGAGCAATGACTCGAGATTTGGATTGGGGCGTAGATGTACCACAAGAAATTAAAGGTGCCGAAGGGAAAAAATTATACGTTTGGATGGATGCGCCGATTGGCTATATTTCTGCGACCAAGCAATGGGCATTGGACAATGGAAAAGATTGGGAACCGTACTGGAAAGATAAAGATACCGCACTGATTCATTTTATTGGAAAAGATAATATCGTTTTTCATTGTTTGATTTTCCCTGCTATTTTAAAAGCACACGGAGATTATATTTTACCAGTGAATGTACCTGCCAATCAGTTTCTAAATTTAGAAGGTAGAAAATTATCGACTTCTAAAAATTGGGCGGTATGGGTGCATGAATATGTAGAAGAATTCCCAGGGAAAGAAGATGAATTGCGCTACAACATGATTAAAACTATGCCTGAACAACGGGATAGTGAATTTACTTGGAAAGGCTACCAAGAGACGAATAATAATGAGCTAGTTAATAATTTAGCCAACTTTATTAATCGGGTCATTGTCTTGACCAATAAATATTATGACGGAATCGTCCCAACTATTAATCCTGACTTGCAAATCGTCGATTCGTCAAATCAAATCGAAATGTCTTATCAAGAATCTGAATTGGTCGATTTACATGACCGATTGCAGGAAATTGGTACCCATATTCGAGCATTCGAATTTAGAGCTGCCTTGAAGGTACTAATGGAAATATCTTCTACGGGTAATCAGTTACTTCAATTTAATGAGCCGTGGAAGTTGATAAAAACGGATGAGGAAACAGTGAAAGTTGTAATGAATACAGCGTTGCAAGTTGTCACGGCTTTGAGTGTTGCTTCTCGCCCATTTTTGCCTTTTACTTCTGATAAAATTCGGGACCTTTTAAATCTTCCTCCTTTAAAGGATGATGGAGAATATATGGACTTATTGAATAAATTAGCCGAAGGAGAGGTAATTCTAGCTGATGGTCATCAAATCAATAAACCTCAGCATTTATTTACTAAAATTCCTGATGAGGTGATTGATGCTCAAATTGCTAAACTTGAAGCGGCAGAGAAAGCGAATAAAGGGGTAAGTTATGAACCTGTAAAAGAAACTATTGCTTTTGATGATTTCACTAAGTTGGATTTACGGACGGGAACTATACTTGCCGCCGAAAAAGTAAAGAAGACGAAGAAGTTGTTAAAACTAACGGTTGATTTAGGCTTTGAGGAAAGAACCGTTGTTTCTGGTATCGCTGAATTTTTTAAACCTGAGGATATTCTTGGAAAGCAAGTTTTATTGTTGGCTAATTTAGCACCTCGTAAATTAAAGGGCATCGAATCTCAAGGAATGATTTTGATGGCAGAAAATTCGGATGGTGTGCTGGATTTTGTTAGTCCAGGTGAGGGAATGGGTAATGGGTTTGTTGTAAAATAACAGTTGTACCAAACTAGACTTGGTGAACTAAAAGTATAATACACTAAGCGGCTACTAATTTAAAAAATTGGTAGCCGCTTTTTTATTTTCTTCTTTACCTGTAAAATTAGAACCCTTACCCGCCACTTTAACATTTAAAAGCATCTGAAATAATTGAAGAACCTACTTTAATATCCTAAATTTGGGCTATTCCCAACCCAAATTATAAATACAACAATGAAATACTTCCTTACCACCTTACTTTGTTTTTCTTTTTTTATAGTAAATGCTCAAAGAGTAGATGGTACTTGGGAAGGCACAATTACTTTAGAAAGACCTGGTCCACAAACAGAACATAAATTCCAGTTAGTTTTAAAACGGGATGGGAGAAAAGTGAAAGGCACCGCCTATATTTTTTATGAGGACCAACCTGTGGCAATGGATTTATCTGGTGAATATTTTTCTGACCGTTCCATGCGTTTATTCAATCACGAAGTTTTATATCCTACTCAACAAACTGATAAAGAAAAGCATATTCGGAAGTATCAGATTATGTATACTAGAAGTGTTTGGGGAGATAAAATAGAAGGCTATTGGCAAGAAAAAAATGACCCTATTTTTGCAAAATATCGAAAAGGTCGAGTATACCTGAAAAGAAAAGAGGATATTGCCAAAGCATGATATATAGAATAAATTACTAAAACAAAAAGCGGTATCGAAGATGTTTCGATACCGCTTTTTGTTTATTATACGATTGTTACTGTTTTTTATTAAGCTGTTACTCCTGCTACTTCTTTAATCCATTCAGAAGTTACAGATTTTGGTCGCTCTAATGGCAAGCCTAAAGCTCTTGACCAGCATTGTGCTGCCATTACTCCTAATGCTCTTGAAACACCAAATAGTACCGTATAGAAACTATATTCAGTCATTCCATAGTGTACTAGAATTGCTCCTGAGTGAGCATCAACGTTTGGCCAAGGATTTTTCACCTTGCCTAATCCCTGTAGGATTGGAGGAACAACTTCAAAAGCTTTCCAAACAACTTCTACTATATCAGACTTCTTAATGTATTCTTGCGCAAAAACTTTCTGAGCTGTAAATCTTGGATCTGGTTGTCTTAGAACAGCATGACCATAACCAGGAATCACCTTCCCTTCAGCTAATGTTTTATTCACGTAATCTGCAATTTGCTTTTTTGTAGGCTGTCTAGTGCCTATCTCATCAATCATTTTAAATACCCACTTGATTACTTCTTGGTTCGCTAAACCATGTAATGGACCAGCTAATGCGTTCATTCCAGCAGCAAAAGATAAATAAGGATCACTCAAAGTAGAACCTACTAGATGTACGGTATGCGCAGATGCATTGCCACCTTCATGGTCTGCATGAATCGTTAAGTATAAACGCATCAAACTCTTAAAGTCATCTCCTTTAATCCCTAGCATATGCGCAAAGTTTCCTGACCAGTCTAAAGAAGGGTCTGGTGCTATGTGTTTACCATTATGATATGTACGTCTATAGATATAGGCTGCGATTCTTGGTAATCTAGCTATTAAGTTCATTGCATCTTCATACGTTGCATCCCAGTACTCCATTTTGTTCATCCCTTCTGCGTAACGCTTAGCGAAAATACCGTCCGTTTGCATAGAGTTGATAGCAATTGTAAATTGAGTCATCGGGTGCGTATCCGCCGGTAATGCTTCCAACACTTTGAAAGTATGCTCTGGTACACCTGCTCTTTTTCTCCACTCTGCACTCAACCATGCCGTTTGTTCATCTGTTGGAATTTCTCCAACTAACATCAACCAAAATAAGGCTTCTGGAAGCGGCTCCTTACCTCCTGGAACTTTAGGTAACAATTCTCTTAATTCAGGAATAGAATAGCCTCTAAAACGAATACCTTTTTCCGCATCTAGCGAAGAGGTCTCCCACATCATCATTTTGATGCCTCTAGCACCTCCAAATACTTGCCCTAACTTTACTTCACCAACAACTTGATTGCCATTAGCTTTGATAAGTGCTCTAATTTCTGTTCTTAATGCAGCCGACTTTTCGTGAAACTTCTGTTTTAATACGTCCATTCTATCTTGAATATTTAAATTATTATTAGTTACCTCTATTAAATACAAAAAATAACAAAAAACGTTGTGTTCCTTCCTAAAAAATTATCGTTTACTTAATATATTTTTGGAAATTTATTAGAACAAAAGAACGCTTAAGAATTTTTCGGGTAGTTTTGTATTTACTTATTGGAGGTATAAATCCTCAGAAAGCTACAAAAATACACATCTATAAGGGAAAGAAACAACCAAAATCAAAAATTATATGCCTGCTAGACTTATTTCTATACCATTTTTTATTTTAACAGCGGTCTTTGGTTACTTGACGCTCGAAAAAAATGGTATATATCCCTATATTTTGCTGGGCTCGGTCATTGCTTTAGCACTTATTTATACTTTTAGCCCTCAAATAAATTGGTGGTGGTATAAACGATATCCGCCAGATATTGATAAACAAATGAGACAATTATTAATAAAAAATCTTCCTTTTTATAATAACCTGTCTGTCAATGATAAAAAAAAGTTTAGAAATCGAATGGCCTTGTATATGATTGCGGTAGACTTTATGCCCAAAGGTTGGGATAATGTCCCAACTGATATTAAGGGTATCGTTGCAACCAATATCGTGCAAATGACTTTTAATCAAAAAGACTTTTTGTTGCCAAAATTTGAAAGAATTGTTGTTTACACCATTCCTTTTCCCTCTCCTCAATTTCCAGAAACCTTGCATGCTTCAGAGATTTTTGCAGCAGATGGGGTGCTACTTTTCTCTGCTCAACAAATGATGTGGCCTTTTCTTCAACCCCAACAATATTACAACCTTGTTCTGCACGAATACATCAAAGTTTATCAATTGTCTTATCCCAATAAAATGTATCCTAAATTAAATGAGGAAGATTGGCAAATACTGACACAAATCAGTAAATTCAAGAAAGAGCATGTAACAGGAATTATTGGACTTAAGGATATAGACCCAAGTGTAGTAAGTGGTACTTTATTTTTCACACACCCAGAAAAATATCAAGCAGTTGCTCCAAACTTGTATAAACAATGGGAAACTATATTTGCGTAGAAGTGATAAACTAATTTGCTCTAGAGGTAGAGACATCTTACAATCCTTCATTAACTTAATCCTTGTACTTAGCCTCTAAATACTAATAATAATTCTTCCACATGGCAACGCATCCAAGTAGGTATTGGGCTACCACTTTCTTCTATAAATTTAACGGAACCATCATCAAATGCTTGATATTTCCAAATATGCTTTTTCCCTTTACCACTAGCAAAAGAACCAAACTTCATGATATATTGTAGTTCCCAACCGTCTTGAAAACGATTCAATTCTATATCGTTTCCAGCTACTTTTGGCACCCCTAAGTCTATATCCATTATTCCTTCAATATCTTCAAATTGACTGGCTAAAGCTGCCATATTAAGCGGGGCTTTAGAACGAATAGTTAAGGCATCTTCTGTATCATTCCAAGGAACATGCTTTTCAATTACCAATTCATATTCATCTAATAAGTCATTAATGTCAGCATTCTCTGTTTCACTTATACCATCCCGCAAAGGTGCTGCCCAATCAACATCCTTTTCATAAATGATGACCAATTGATCTATAGATGGATTTGGAAAAGTATGAACATTGCATTTAGCAATAGATTTTGCCGTTTCATCGCTTACATAAACTTGTGTTAATAAACCATAAACCATTTCAATTGTTGGTTGGGGAATACTAATATTTAAATAGCGAAGGTCTTCTTTTTCTGCTTCTAGTCTTAAAGCTAATCTCGCGGCATCTCTTCTGAATTTTCGTTCTAAACTTTTAGGAATATCATTTTGAACTCCAGTGTTATTAACGAAAGTTGCTTTAGGCGTCTGCCCGATTGCCGAAAAACTAATGCTAAGAATTAGCAATAACGACAAGTAAAAAGTAGTATGTTGAAAAGTACTTAAATTTTTCATAGCAGAGCAAACAGTAATTCTTAATTATTATGGAAGGGGCTGCAATTTGAATTTGAGATTAGGAAAACAGAAGGAACTAAATACAGAAAATTAGTTAGTTTTATTTTTCCTATTTCCTAACTCTTGTTATTGCAAAAAACAGACCGAGAATGCCTAAGCCGACTTATATGGAACGGAAATAGCAGTTATTTAACTTAAATCCTTGATTCGCAATTACTTTTAACATTTTATTAGTGAAATAAAAGCTGCCAGGCGGGTTATTAAATATAAAAGCGAGAATTGAATCTTTACAGATACCTTATTTTAAGTTTTATTCGTTTTGATTATTAAGAAATGAAAAATAGTCAAATAATTAATCTATCCGATGAAAAATTATAATAGCATTTTTACTTTTTTAGTATTTGTCTTACTTACGCTAAGTGGCTGTACCCCTAAAGTAATCGGACAAACTCGGGTATCCAAAGATAACCTAACAGGAAAAGCTAAAAAAGTATTTTTACGAGCCAATCAATACAAGAAAAATAAATTATTTGATAAGGCAATCAAAGATTTTGAAACGGTCATTAAACTAGAACCAACTTTTATTGACGCCCATTATCAATTGGCAAGTATCCATTTTAATGAAAAAAACTACCCTTTAGCAAAACAAGGATTAGCTAAAGTAATTAGCATTGACCCCAAAGCTAAAACAGCAGCTTATTTTTATTTAGGCTTGGCACATTGGGAAACTGATGATTATGAAAATGCGACCAGTAATTTTGAGCAATTTTTACAGTCCGATAATAAAAGTAAACGCTTAAAAACTAAAGCGGAGACTTATTTGAAAAATAGTCGATTTGCAGCGGAAGCAGTCAAAAATCCTGTTCCTTTTGACCCCAAACCTTTAGCAAAAACGGTCAATACTAGCTCTCCAGAATATTTACCGTCAATTACAGCAGAAGGTGACCGTTTAGTTTTTACTAGAAGAATAAGGGGATATGAAGATGTTTTTATTAGTAAAAAAGTAAATGATGAATGGGTAGAACCAACCCCTCTATCGGATATTAACACAGAGGAAAATGAAGGTTCTCAATATATTTCAGCAGATGGTTCGCTTATCGTTTTTGTAAGATGTAGTGATAGACAAGGTTACGGAGGGTGTGATTTGTACTTCTCTGAGAAAAAAGGAAACAAATGGACCAAACCCGAAAATATGGGGCAACCAATTAACACCCGTGGATGGGAATCTCAACCCTCTCTGTCTGCGGATGGAAATACGTTATACTATGCAAGTAGTCGAAAAGGAACGCTTGGCGGAAGAGATATTTGGCGGTCTCAACGAAACGAAAATGGAGAGTGGAGTAATCCTGTCAATCTTGGTAGCAAAATAAATACCACAGCCGATGACGAATCTCCTTTTTTTCATCCAGATGGTAAAACATTATATTTCATGTCTTCTGGTCATGAAGGAATGGGTGGCTACGATTTATTTGTTGCACGAAGAACAATTGAGGAGGGATGGAGTGCTCCTCAAAATTTAGGCTATCCTATTAATACTAAAGGAAATGAAGGGGCTTTGTTTATCACTTTAGACGGAACAACTGCTTATTTTACCAAGGATAATTTACCAGAAGACGATATAGAAAAACTAAGCTCTCGAAGACAACCAGATATTTTTACTTTTGAGATGCCAGAAGCTTTACGCCCTACGCCAGTAACCTATGTTAAAGCAACCGTAAAAGATGCGATAACTACACAAAAACTAGCCAATGCTAAAATTGAGGTGATTGATTTAGTAACCAATGAAGTATTTTCTACTTCTAAAACGGACGCTTCTGGTGCTTTTTTGGCTTGTTTGCCAATGGGAGGCAATTATGCCTTAAATGTCAATAAAGAAAAATATTTCTTTCATTCCGAAAACTTTGAATTACTCGAAACGAATAGTTTACACGAACCTTATTTATTAAAAATCAAATTACAGCCCATTCCTGTAGAAAATACTCCTGAAACTGTTGCAAAATCCGAACCTATTGTCTTAAAAAATGTTTTCTTTGAGTCCGGTTCAGCAGCGCTAAAAACAATATCATTGGCAGAACTAAATTACTTAAAAGATTTATTAATTAGTAATGCTTCGCTTCGTATTCAAATCAATGGACATACAGATAATGTCGGCTCTGAATCTGATAATTTAACGCTGTCTAATAATAGAGCCAAGGCAGTACATGACTATTTAATTAAAGAAGGAATTGCAGCAAATAGATTAAGTTATAAAGGTTTTGGCGAAAGCCAACCAATTGATACAAATGACACAGAGGCAGGTAGAAAAAATAATCGACGAACAGAATTTATTACTAAATAGCATCAATGACATTAAATTATAAATCATTTGGAGAAGGATATCCCATTATCATTTTACATGGGCTATTTGGCACATTGGATAATTGGCAAACAATCGCTAAAAAATTAGCACAGAAATATTCTGTTTATATTATTGACCAACGGAATCATGGTCGTTCTCCACATGATGATATGTTTGATTATGAAGTAATGGCAGATGATTTGCAAGCTTTTATGGAAAGTCATTGGATGCACGAGGCGCATATCATTGGACATTCTATGGGAGGAAAAACAGCCATGCGATTTGCCCTCAACTATCCTGATTTAGTCAATCAATTAGTGGTCGTGGATATTGCCCCAAAAGCTTATGAGGGTGGGCATCAAACTATTTTTGAGGCTCTTTTATCGCTGGACTTAACAACAATAAGTAGTAGGAAAGAAGCGGATGAACTACTAAAACAAAAAATTGAAGCATTTGGGGTGCGACAATTTTTACTAAAAAACCTAAGCAGACAAAAAGAAGGAGGATTTAAATGGAAAATGAATTTGCCTATTATTTATCAAAATTATGCACACATTTTAGCAGCCATTGCAAGCGAAGACACGTTTGATAATTCAACCTTATTTATTAAAGGAGGTACTTCTGATTATGTAAAAAAGGAGGATATGATACAGATTAAATCATTATTTCCTTTAGCACAATTGGAAACCGTAGATAAAGCAGGGCATTGGGTACACGCAACAGCGCCTGACGCTCTCCTTGAATTAGTATTTAACTTTTTGAAAGGAGACTGATTTAATATCAAATGAAACTTGAATTTATATAACTTATTTGATACTTTTAGCCTATAGAAATTGTGCGGCAGGAATACTTATATAGTAAGATAAAAATAAAACAACCGAAAGGTATAGCATGAAAGATAAAACATTGGCGGGTTTGTTGGCATTAGTTTTAGGGTCAATTGGTGTACATCGGTTCTATTTGGGGCAGACCAAACTAGGAATTCTGTATATAATTTTGCTATTTACAGGTGTCTCCGCAATACTTGGACTGATTGATGCAGTTATCTTCTTGACCATGAACCAAGAAGATTTTGATGATAAGTATAATACAGAAGGGGCTAATTATGAGCGTACACGTAGAAGAAAAACCTCCCCACAAGCACGACGCAATCAAAACGATAAATATATTGACCACCGTAAAAGGTCAAAGGACCCGAGAAGAAAACCTCCTGTGGCGACTAGAAAGAAGAACCCCTTTAAATTAAGTGGGATACAAAAATATAAAGATTACGATTTTGAAGGGTCGATTGAGGATTTCAAAAAAGCATTGGCAGTAGATTCTAGAGATGTTGCCGTACATTTCAATTTAGCTTGTGCTTATTCTATTACCGAACAAGCTGCAAAATCGTTGACACATTTAGACTTGGCTGTTAAAAATGGCTTTGTCGATTTTGATAAGATAAAAGAGCACGATGCATTAGCTTATATAAGAATTCAAGACGAATTTGAAGACTTTGTCAAAAACGGCTATTGCTTAGATTCCCCAATGACTGAAGAACCATCCGCTACTGTAAGTGAAGAACCTAGTATTTCTACTGACCTACTAGAACAAATCAAAAAATTAGGTGAATTAAGAGAAAAAGGGTTTTTAACCGAAGAAGAATTCTCTGCTCAGAAAAGAAGATTATTAAGATAACTTTAAATAAAGTCCCCCTTTGTAATATAAATTTTATCTGTATGTTTGCGTTTATCAGATGCTTTGAATAGTAACTTGATAAATTGTGATACATTTTAAGTGATAACTACCAACCAACAAAAGGAAAAGTGTGAATAAACAAAAAGTCATTTTCAACATTTAGCAGCGACTAAAAAACAAATTAATCTACTATGATAGCGAAGACTTTAGTTTCTAATGAGATAATTCCACTACGTACTTCAGATTCGGGGAATGAGGCTTTGTCCATCATGAATGAATTTGGTGTCAGACACTTGCCTATTGTCAATAATAAACAATTATTAGGGCTTATTTCAGAGGATGATATTTTGAATTTTGATGTTGAAGAAGCGGTTGGCTCTTACAGACTTTCCACCTTCCGACCATATGTCAAAGAAAGTGACCATGTTTATGAAGTCATTAAAGTTTTATCTAAACAGAAATTAACTTTAATGCCCGTTATTAATGCTGACGAAGAATATATCGGTCTAATTTCCCAAGAAGATTTAATTCATTATTTTGCTAGAATAGGCTCTTTCACAGAATCCGGTAGTATTGTCGTTTTAGAACTCAATCGTCGAGATTATTCCTTAGTAGAAATCGCTAGAATTGTAGAATCAGAAGGGGCTGTTATTTTAAGTTCCTTTGTTACGTCCAACTTGGATTCTATGAGAATTGATGTTACCTTAAAAATTAATCGTCCTGACTTAGGAAATATTATCGCTACCTTCGAACGCTTTGAATATACCATCAAAGCTACTTTTTCTGAAGAACAATACAATAATACTATTAAGGAACGATATGATATGTTGATGTCTTACTTGAATATTTAAACGACTGCGAAACTAATAAACATTCTTCCCGACCATTCCGATAGCTATAAATACAAAGTATTTTTTATTTTCATAGCTTACCTTGAGAAAACTTCACTGATTCTATCACTTTAATGGTGACTAATACTACTTTGTCACAATAGTCAACATAGTACTCCATAGTTGTCTGTATAGATATTTTTCAAAACTATGTTTTCTATGTATTTTTAACTATATGACTATGTGATTAAAAAGAGATAGCATTATTTTGTCCGATTAATTATATACTTTCTTGTTCACTAATTTTTACTTTAAAAGAAAACTGGATAATTATGAAAACCATAATTAAATCATTACTTTTCTTAGCAGTACTTCTTATTTTTAGTTGTAATGGGGAAGACGCTACTATCCCTACTCCCACAACAGAAGTCCCTACAACAGAAACGCCAATTACCTCCACCCCTGTAACAGGTAATGAACAATACCTAAACGAAAAATCAGACTATATTTTTGACCAAAAGAAATTACCCACGTTCGAGCTAAACTTGCCTGCTGAAGATTTAGCAAAAATCGATGCGGACCCATCAGCCGAAGAGTATGTGGAGGGAAGTTTGACGTTTGAAGGAGAAACGGTTAGTCCTGTTGGTATTCGGTATAAAGGGTCTATCGGAGCTTTTGTTGGTTGTCTTTCTGGTTCAAATTGGGCGAATCCTTCTGGTAGAAAAACTTGTACCAAATTGTCTATGAAAGTAAAGATTAACTGGAACGACCCTGAAGCTAGATTTTATGGCTTAAAAAAATTACAGTTTCATTCTCAAAATAATGATGACAGCCAAATGCGGGATAGATTGGGCTATTGGTTTTTTAGAAAAATGGATGTGCCTGCTCCAAGGTCAATCCACGCACGATTAATTGTTAATGGAGAATATATGGGATTGTTTGCCCTCGTTGAACAAATTGATGGTAGATTTACCAGACAAAATTTCGATGATGGAACAGGTAACTTATACAAAGAAATATGGCCTTTAAGAAGCAATGGAAATCCTTTCCCTGCTTCCGAATATATTGACCACTTGAAAACGAATGAAGATGAGAATCCTTCTGCTGATATGATTCGGGGTTTTGCTCAAGAAGTCGCGGATGCCAATTCTGCAGATTTACAGAATGTTGTTGCTAAATGGATGAATATAGATGAAGTTATAGCTTATGCTGTGGTAGATAGAGTTATCCGAAATGATGACGGCGCTTTTCACTGGTATTGTAATGGCGGAGATTGTGCCCCTCATAATTTCTTTTGGTATGAAGAACCAACTGCTAGAACTATGCATCTGATTCCTTGGGACTTGGACAATGCTTTTGAAAATATCATTGCCAATGCCAATCCTGTTACTCCAATTGTAGATGATTGGGGGGAAACTAGTGCCAATTGTCAGCCATTTGCTAGTGGTTTTTTAGGCCTTCGACAACGCTCGGCAGCTTGTGATAAATTAATCGGTGCTTGGGCAAGTTTAACTGAGAAATATGCGCAAAAGAAGCAAGAATTTTTAGAAGGACCACTGTCGGAAGAAAGAGTCAATGAGAAATTAGATGAATGGACTGCTCAAATTAGAGCAGCTACCGAAGAGGCGGACAATATGCACGGAGATGCACTTACGATTGATGAATGGGAAAGAGGCGTTAATACTTTAAAAACTCAACTGCAATTTGCGCGAAACAAATAAAAAATAAATCCTATCGTTTTGATAGGGAATTTATACCCCATAATAGTAACAAGAATACCATAGAAATCAAAACCCGACATCATGAAAAAAAACATTCCCTTCGTATTGTTTACAATACTATTACTTATCACTGCATGTAAGAAAAATACAAGCGTCACTCCTACTGAATCACCCACTACTGTACAGAATACTGGACCCTTTGCTGATAGTGATATTCCCTATATCGTGATTGATACCAAGGAAACTAGTATCGAAAATGAACCTAAGGTCCCCGCAGAAATGACTATTTTCGTAAATGAAGTCGAATCTCAAAAGGCCAATATAGGTATTGAATTTAGAGGCTCTACTTCCTTCCGACTTTCCAACAAAAAATCTTATGGCATAGAAATTTGGGATGAAGCAGGCAATGATATTGATGCTTCTTTTTTTGGTTTCCCAGAGGAGGAGGATTGGGTATTAGTTGGTCACGTAGTCAACCCAGAACGAGGAGTAATTTTTGACCGTACTTTAATGTATCATCACTTTGGCTATGAGTTGTTCCGAAAGATGGGCCAATATTCCAGTCGGTCCAAATACGTAGAATTAGAAATCAATGGCGAATATCTGGGCATTTATATGTTCATGGAAAAATTGAAACGCGATAAGCATAGAATCGACATCAAAAAACTGGAACCGACAGACACTGACGCTGAAAGTATTACAGGGGGCTATATTCTAAAAATTGATAAAACCGCAGGTGGTAATTCCAATCTAAATTTTCCTTTAGAATATTTTGAAAATAATTGGGATGATGATGCCCGTTATACCCCCAACATAAGTTTTAGGTCTCAGTATGATATCAATCGAAACTTTTTAGATTTTAGTCCATACCGACAACCCTACCATTCGCTGCAATATTTAGAAACTTATTTTCTCTACGAATATCCCAAAGCTCAGAATATTACCGATGCTCAGAAAGAATACATTCAAACGTATGTTCATGACTTTGAAACCGCTCTTCTAAACGATGATTTTTCATCCACTACTAGAACTTACACCGATTATATCGACCTCAGCAGTTTTGTAGATTTTTTTATTATCAATGAAATTTGTCGGAATGTGGATGGCTATCGACTGAGTACTTATATGTACAAAGAGAGAGGAGAAAAATTAAAAATGGGTCCTATCTGGGATTTAAATATTGGCTATGATTCGGGCGATAGAGTCCCTTTTGATGATTGGGTCATCAATTATAATAACTTTGTGCAACAAGATGCATGGATGATCCCTTTCTGGTGGCCTCGATTAATGGAGGACTCCATGTTTAAAACTGCGGTAAAAATGAGATGGCAGGCATTGCGAGCTTCGGAATTACAAACTGCTACCTTATTAAAAATGGTGGATGATATTGCTGGTGATTTGCAAGATAATGGAGCGATTCAACGGAATTTCAATAAATGGGGCTCTGTAGATTATACTCAAAGTGTAAATGCCCTTAAAAATTATCTGGAATCTCGTACAGCTTGGATGGATGGGGAGATTGGACAGTTTTAGATTGAAATAAAAATATGGCGTGTCTAAAGTTTTAAGATTCAAAGACAATTTATGTGAAAATGAATTGATAACTCACTTTTTTTTCGAAATTCAACGTGTCGGATACCTTCAAAGGTGTCCGACACGTTTAACTCCACAGGATTTGTCTAAGACCCAGTTTTAATAATGCTTATTTTTGACTTTGCACTAGTCATTATCCCCCCCAACTATCTCTATCCAAACTCCGATACTGGATAGCTTCCGCCAATTTGACATAAGTCTAGCTTTTCAATAACTGAGCATTATAAGCCAATTGCCGCCTTTGAGGAGTATTTTTCTGATGCAAAACTTGTAATAAATATAACCGATATTTATAGGAATAGCCTTTTATATTATACAGTAAACATAGATCTTCTTCACAACGACGACAATTCTTTTTTTCAGGAGTCAAATTATTACGCGCATTACAAACAGGGCATTTAATTTTAATGGTCATTTAAACTCTTTCTTTTTCTAAGTAGTACAATAAATCTAAAATTTCATCTTCCAATTTTGCTAATTCCTCTACTGCTTCTGCTTGTTCTGCTTTCTGGTAGGCATCCATCAATTCTTGTAATTCTTCTTTATCTTCTTGGTCAATTGCTTGATTTTGAAGTAA
>CALLVC010000541.1 GCA_938010785.1 uncultured Saprospiraceae bacterium | reverse complement strand
CTGGAGACTCGATACATCGATTTGACGGCTAGATGGTTGTTTGTCAACGTCTTGTATGCAGCCATCAAAAAGTTTTGTCAACCGTCCTAAATTAAATCAATAAAAGGTGTGACCTCAGGATTGAATTTAGAAGATTCAAATGTAATCAAGTATAGTTTCTTCGCTACATCTAGTTTAAATTTATATTTTTTTATCAATTGTAAAACATCCGAATTTCCAACGATGTAGATACCATATTTAAAGCCCAATTTCATTGAATCATCGTTGTCCGAAACAGCGTTATCTAATTTTTCTAAGTCTTTTCTAATTGAATTGTCATCTACAGATTTATTTGTTTTAACTTCTAAAAAAATCCTTTGGTCTTTCCTATCATGAGGTGAATGATGAAAAACTAAATCAGGTCTAATACTATTCACTCTTTCTTTATTCAAATCAAAATGCCAAATCAAACCTTCATTAGGAAACCATTTAGATTGTTCTAGTCTTAAATGATAATATAATTCTGCAGTAAAAGCATTTTCAGCAGCTTGTTGAATAATCTCTTTATTTCTTTTAAATCCTTGTACGTTAACATAATCTGGGTTTATTTTATTTACGCAACAAAAAACATATTTTATTTCATTATATAATCTACTAGAGCCATCTTTTTTTTTATTCATTCTTAAAATTTGATGATGTATGAACTATAATTTATGATTCTCAGAACCAATCACACCTGCCTTACATCCTAAAAACACCATAATTCTGCGAACCATTAATTGGTTTATTATTAAAAATATTAAGACAAAACCCTAGGTAGTTTCGGGTTTCTCTGGGGTCAATAATCCCATCATCCCATAAATGTCCACTCGCATACCAAGCAGAAGATTCTGCCTCATTATCTTTTAATATCTTTTCTCTAACGGGCGCAAACTTTGCTTCATCAAAGTCAACTTTTGCCCTTTTGGCTTTGCCTCTTTGAATGATTTCCATGACGCCTGCAATTTGTTCTGACCCCATGACCGATACTTTAGAATTGGGATAAGCAAACATAAAATTGGGTTCATAAGAACGCCCATTCATCGCATAATTACCAGCTCCATAAGAAGAGGCTAGATTAATCGTTATCGTTGGTACTTTACTATTCGAAACGGCATTAATCATTTTTGCACCTTGCTTGATGATTCCTCCTTGTTCATATTCTTTGCCAACCATAAATCCTGTAATATTTTGTAGATATATTATTGGTCGGTTATTGCGATTACAGAGTTGGATGAAATGCGTTGCTTTATTAGCAGATTCGGAAAATAATACCCCATTATTGCCGATGATGCCTACGGTGTATCCATGTATTTCTGCCCAACCAGTCACCAAGGTGTTGCCATAATCTGGTTTAAATTCTAAAAACTTAGACCCATCTGTAATTCTTGCTATGACTTCTCTGACATCAAAAGGAATCCGAATATTTGGAGAAACAACGCCTAGTAATTCATCCGAGTCATATTTTGGGGCTTCAATAAAATCGGCAGGAATAAAATGAGGCGTTGGAGATTCAATGGTCTGCATCAACTGCCTTGCTAACTTAATCCCTTCTAATTCATCTGCTGCTAAATAATCTGATACGCCTGATTTGGAAGAATGCATTTCTGCTCCACCCAATTCCTCCGCTGTAGCAATTTCGTTAGTAGCCATCTTCAATAAAGGTGGACCTGCCAAAAACACCTGTGCTCTATTTTTTACAAAAACAGATATATCAGACATCCCAGGCACATAGGCACCACCAGCAGTCGCATTTCCGAATACCACAGAAATCGTCGTTAAACCCGCCTCCGACCGTCTAGTAATTTCCCTAAAATTTGCCCCTGCTAATTCAAACGTTCGAACTTGGTCTGGCAAATTTGCACCACCGCTTTCTACTAGTTGAATACAGGGTAATTTATTTTCTAAGATAATTTCATTCATTCGAATATTCTTCTTAGTAGTGGAAAAGTCCATTGTTCCCCCTTTCTTCGTTCCAATATTCGAATTAATCATACATAATTTACCAGCAACGAGCCCAATCCCAATGATGGTCGTGCCATTCGCACCAAAACCATTATCGACGCCCAATCCTGCCAAAGGCATTAGTTCTAAAAAAGGACTATCCTTATCTAATACTAATTGAATCCGCTCACTTGCTAGTAATTGATTGTTCTTTCTAGCACGTTCAATTCTACCTACCGACCCTTGAAAGCGACTCTCTTCTTTGTATTGCTCCAGCTGTTTTAGCAAGGTTTGCATACCTTCATAATTCGCTTTAAAAGTCTTAGAATTTTTATTTATTTTTGACTGTAGTACATCCATTTTGAAATGATGGTTTGATGGTTAGCATAGGACTTCGCCCTATGTTAATATATGTCGTCCTTTTGGGACTAGAACTACTTCGATAAACTTGTCTTTTTTACTTTAAAATTTGACCAGCTATTTTCATAGCCTCAAAATAACTACCTAAATCCAGTCCAGTATTTATATTTCTTTCTTGCGCAAAAGCTATTAGATTTTCAGATGGCATATTACCCACCAACTTATTCTGTGCCATCGGACAGCCACCAAACCCTCGGATAGTTCCATCAAAACGACGACAACCATTTTCATAAGCAGCTACTATTTTTTCCTCCCAAGTATCGGGAGTCGTATGAAAGTGTGCACCTATTTCAATAGTCGGATTCGCATGGATTAATTCCTTGAATAAATATTCAATATTTGCTGGTTCAGCTACACCAATGGTATCAGATAATTGGAAAATAGTAATCCCCAATTTTGCCAATTGCGCTACCCATTTTTGTACCACATCCACATGCCAAAAATCGCCATAAGGATTCCCAAAACCCATAGAAATATAAATGAGTAGTGTTTTATTATGCTGTAGACAAATATCTTGTATCACCTTAACTCTTTCTAAAGAATCTTCAATGGTGGCGTTTGTATTTCTTAATTGAAAAGTTTCCGAAATCGAAAAAGGATACCCCAAGATATCAACCTCAGGAAAACTTGCTGCACTTAAAGCTCCTCTTTTATTAGCGACAATTGCCAATAATTTAGTTATTGTATTTTCTAGGTCTAATAGTCCCAAAACTTCAGCCGTATCTCGCATTTGCGGGATAGCCTTGGGAGATACGAAACTGCCAAAGTCCAACGTATCAAATCCAACTTGTAAAAGCGCATTTAAATAACGGACTTTTTCAGTTGTAGGAATAAAATCGTGCAATCCTTGCATGGCATCCCTTGGGCATTCGATTATCTTCATTATTTATTAAGTAATCTAAGTTGCAGACAATTGGTAGCAAAGTCTTTAGGCTTTCCCGTAACCGACCTTCAGGTCGGAAAAATATAGAAAAACAGGCCTAAAGACCTTTGACAGGAAAGCCTGATTCCGATAATTATCGGAATACTACCAGTTTTTTTCAATTCTCCGCAACTTGAGTTAAGTCGTAGCTTTTTGATATACTTTATTATCTAAAGTCATTTTGGCAATAATTTCACAGAGAATTTGAGAAGTTCCACCTCCTATTGGGCCAAGGCGGCTATCTCTAAACATTCTAGCCAACGGATATTCTTCCATATATCCATATCCACCCAATAATTGCAAGCAATCATAAATCACTTCATCCGCTACTCTAGTGGTTTCCAATTTAGACATAGTGGCTTCTTTGACGACATATTCTCCATTATTCAGCCTGTTAGTAATCACATAGTTGAAGGTCTTATGAATTTCAACTTTACTCGTCATCTCCGCAATCTTATGCCTTAACACTTGGAATTGGTCCAGTTGTTTCCCAAAAGCCGTTCTTTCTGACATATATTGAATAGCATATTCTATGGCATATTCCGCTCTGGCATGTGCATTGACGCCCATTATTAACCGTTCTAAAGCGAAATGTTGCATCACATAGGAAAAGCCTTTTCCTTCGACTCCCATCAGGTTGCTTGCAGGAATTTCCACATTATCAAAAGCAATTTCTCCCGTATCAGAGGCTCTCCAGCCCAATTTATCCAATTTGCTAGCACTTACGCCAGGCGTAGCTCTATCCACTAAGAAAATGGACATTCCTTTGTGGTTTAAAGCTGGATTCGTTTTGGCGACGACGACCAAATAATCGCTATACACGCCATTCGTAATAAATGTTTTGGAGCCATTGATTATGTATTTATCGCCTTTTTTGACAGCTGTTGTTCGCATACCAGCGACATCCGACCCTGCAAATGGTTCTGAAATACAAAGGCAACCAATCAGTTTGCCTTCAATGCTTTGAGTTAAATATTTTTCTTTGATTGCTGGGCTACCTTCTGCATTTAAATGGGTCATCGCGAGATAGGCATGTGCCCACATAGCTGCGGCAAAACCTCCAGAGTTAATTCGCTGCAATTCCTCTAAAAAAATGATGGTATAGAACAAATCTAATCCTAATCCGCCATATTCTTCTGGATAGTTAATTCCGAAGTACCCCATTTCTCCGAATTTCTCCCAAATAAAACGGTCAATTGTTCCAGTTTTTTCCCAGTCTTCGATATGGGGTACTACTTCTTTTTGAAGGAAACTTCGAAAACCTTCTCTGAATAAATTATGCTCTTCATTAAAATACATAGCTTTTTTTTAGATAAATCTAAATGCTCAAGCGTCATTCAGAAATCGGGTGATTTAAAAATTAATAACAAAGATTGTTTGATGGCTAGATTGTTTGATTGTTTACGTGACGTTGACAATCAAACAATCTAGCCATCAAACAATAAGACAATCAGACAATCAAAAAATAAATATTATATTTTTTTTCAACTACTTATTTTGTAAGCCATATCTTAAGCTTCCTCGCTCTTTAATTTTAACAATAAGAATCCAGCCTCCACATTAGCCCCTTCATTCGCATAGATTTCCTCCACAATTCCATCTGCGGATGCTTCAATCGTATTTTCCATTTTCATGGAAGAAATCACAATTAAACTATCTCCCGATTTAACGGCTTGTCCTTCTTTTACCAGTACTTTGATGATTTGAGAAGGCATAGGGGAAATATAACCTCCTGCTATTTTTTCTGCGGCTTTTGTGGGGAAACGCTCTTTTTGAATCAGGGTATTATTGCCAATGGATTCATTCTGGACGAAATAGGTGTTGTCTTTTTTGGCAATATTAAAATGATATTGCATGCCATCTATTTCCACTCGAACCGTTTGGTCATCTGCCTCTATTAATTGAACGATATGTGTGGTCTCGGCTATATAAAATTCAAAGTGTTTTTTCGAAGGGAAGTATCTATAGCTTGTTTTTATAGCCGTCTCCTCCCCTATTTGATATTCCTCAAATTGCGCATCATTAAAGTTGTTACGCCAGCCAGAAGGAATAGACCGAAGGATACTTCTAGCCTGATTTCTTTGATTCCAGTCATGCAAGGTCGCAGCAATTCCTGAAATATTATTCGCCAAATCCTCTTTTGTATTAAGGGCATTTAAATCCATTTTAGTGGCAATAAAATGAGTGTCGTATGCGCCTTTTTGAAAATCTGGATGGGATAATATTTGTAATAAGAAATCTTGGTTAGTCGTTATCCCTTGACAAACTAAATTTCGTAAAACATACTGCATTTTTCGATGTGCAGCCAATCTAGTATCGTCATGGACAATAATTTTGGCAATCATTGGGTCATAAAATATAGAAATTTCAGAACCACTTCTAATAGCCGTCTCCATTCTTAATCCATCTACCGCAGGATATTCAAATTTTTGAATTGTACCTGTTACTGGTAAAAAATCATTGCCCGCATCTTCGGCATATAATCTAGCTTCGATGGCATACCCATTTCCTTTGACGGTTTCCTGTGTCAATGCCAAAGGTAGTCCTTGGGCGGATTCAATTTGTAATTGTACTAAATCTAAACCCGTGACTTCTTCGGTTACAGGATGCTCTACTTGTAATCTAGTATTTACTTCTAAGAAATAGAAATCGCCCGTTTTCTCCTCATAAATAAATTCAACCGTTCCAGCATTATCATAATTTAATGCTTTAGCTGCATTGACTGCCGCAGCACCCATTTCGGCACGCAATTTTTCGGACATCACAGGAGAAGGGCTTTCTTCTATCACTTTTTGATACCGACGCTGAATCGTACATTCTCGTTCTAAAATATGAATAGCATTGCCATGTTTATCGCCAAATATCTGAAATTCAATATGCCTTCCAGATGCAATGTATTTTTCTACGATTAATTCATCATCCCCAAAAGCACTCTTTGACTCTCGTTGTGCCGCAGCAATTGCTTTTTCAATTTCACTTTTTTTATGCACGATTCGCATTCCTTTTCCTCCTCCACCAGCAGTTGCCTTTAGTAAAACAGGGAATCCCATCTTTACGGCTTCTTTAGTCAACCGAGCGATGCTTTGGTCAGGGCCCTGATAACCAGGGACGACTGGTACTTTGTGATTAATCATCAAAGTTTTTGCTCTGGACTTGGAACCCATCGCGGCTATAGCATCCGCATTCGGCCCTATAAAAATAATGCCCTCTTTTTCTAGTCGCTTCGCAAAATGGACATTTTCAGATAAAAATCCATACCCAGGATGAATGGCATCTGCTCCCGTTTTTTTTGCTGTTGCCACAATTTTATCTTGGTCTAAATAAGATTGCGCAGGGGTGCTTTCGCCAATAAATACGGCTATATCCGCTTGTTCCACAAAAGGACTATTGCGGTCTGCCTCTGAAAAAACAGCAATACTTTTGATACCCATTTTTCGACAGGTTCGTATCACCCGTGTTGCTATTTCTCCTCGATTGGCTATTAGTATAGAATTGATTTGTTTCATATCAAAATTTAAGGAATTGTGTTTAACTTAAAACTGGATAAAAAAGTGATTTTGGAAATAGAAGTCAGAAATTTCTTATATCTAACTGAACTGCTAGTGGCTCAAGACAAAAGTAGTTGATAGTTTAGAATCAGTTATTTTTTGTCTAATCTAGATAAGGAAGTGCACTTCCGAACCGCAAGCGGATGGGATGCAATTGGGATAATAGCCGTAGCTATTAAGCCCGATTTTCTAACGAC
>CALLVC010000540.1 GCA_938010785.1 uncultured Saprospiraceae bacterium | reverse complement strand
AAAATTGATATTACAAAAAATATTATTGTAATTTAATATCAACTAATATCTGTGTTCCTTCACTAATCCGTGGTAGTAATCAATACCACGGATTAGTGAAGGAACACGGATATTTATTACTTTTTTATCTGACGCTCTATTACTGGATAACTTCCCGTTATCCAGTAATTTAAAAAGGTTCTTTCTTTATCATACTTTAATCAAGCAGCTCTAAAGAATAGGAGGCTTGGAAAAATATAATCTTTCCATTCTACGACTTTAGGCAGCCTACGACGCAAATTCAGCAAGGAAATGATTTGTGTGAGGATGACAATATGCCTTTTGGCTTGGAAAAGGATGTTTTTACGGCCTATGCCCAAGATTAATTTATGAAACGATTTGCTAGAATGGAATGAGTGAGAAATCAAATTTTAGCGGAAATTCATGCAGAAGAGATAGAAGCATAGTTTTTAGATTTTTTAAAAAAGAAAAGCCCCTATAAATGAATATAGAGGCTTTTCTTTTAGTTGATGGTAGGAATCAATTTTTAGTATCTTCCACCACCGCCGCCGTAACCACCACGACCACCGCCGCCGCCGCCGTAACCGCCGCCACCGCCGCCGTAACCACCGCCGCCACCGCCGCCGTAACCACGACCACCGCCGCCGCCACCACGGTTATCTCTTCGAGGTCTATCTTCTGCAACTTTTACGACAATATCTCTTCCGTCTAATTCATTTCCATCTAAATCATCAATTGCTGCCTGTGCTTCTTCATCATTAGGCATTTCGATAAATCCAAAACCTTTTGAACGGCCTGTGAATTTATCCATAATAATCTTGCAAGACTCAACATCTCCAAATCCTTCAAATACTCTTCTTAAATCATCCTCTTGGGTGTCGAAACTTAATTTTGCTACAAAAATCTTCATATAAAAATTTAAAAAATAAAAAAAATCAAGTCATTGTAGATAACTGAATCTAATTAACTTGACTGCAAAGAAACGGGAATATTATGGTAGTTGCTTGAATGTTCTCAAAATAAAGCTGTTTATAAGGAAATTTTAACGAGAATATGTGTTTTTATGACGAGTTTTAGGATAAATAGCAGATTTTTTAGCAAAGTTTATCTACTTAATTGACTATTTCGAATACCAAGTTTGCTTTTCTACATCAGGAAACAGAATAATGCCTACATTTTCTGCTAGGTAAATAGTATTTAAAATGTGGGCTAAAGCTCTATACTTGTTGCCAAAAAAATCCCAAGCTTTCCAGATGGAAAACTTGGGATTTATCTTTTTGAGAAAAAGAGCGGCTACTTAAAGCAGCCGTTCAGTTGTTGTGCGAAGGCTTACTCTATCCGAAGCATCTTCTTAGTCTGTGTACCATACTTAGAATTAAGTTGATAGTAAATCATGCCTGCTGGCAAGTCAGCACTACTAATCGTAAGATTATTTTGTCCTGCTGCTTTGTAAGCTTTGATTTCTTTCAACAACCGACCCATCTCATCTCTTAAGGTTAGCGTCACTTCACTACTTTCTGGTAAAAAGAAGCTGATGTTAGTTTCTCCTTTGAATGGATTAGGCTTATTTTGATAGAGTTCCAATGATTTGGTTAGATCATTGGTATTTGTGAAATTCAATGTTACATCTAATAATTCACCTGTTGTAGCGTAAGCTTCAATAGCTGTTGGTCTAGCAATTAAGCCTAACTGGTTGCTCAACATGCCATCGGTCATAGCGGTGAACTCAATTGTAAATAATTCTTGGTTTCCAGTAGCGTTTGTACTACCATTCCAACTAGTCGTGATATATCCTTTTTCGATTTTGTTTAAACCGAAGTTTTCAATACCTGTGATGCCATTATTCAATTGTTTGAATTGTAAGTTACCTGTTCCTAAAGTGAATTGGTAACCTTCAATCGCTGCTAATTGTGCGGTTGTGAATGCAACAGTATAAGTTTGACCAGCTTTCAATTCCATTTCTGAAATATTGATTTCAAAAGCTTTAGTAGTATTTCTATCCTCTGCTTGTTGTAAACTATTCGTACGAGCATTTCCGTTGACATCTCCAATTTTTACTGCCGTGAAGTCCATTTGCATGCTGTGTTCCAAGTTAGCAACTGTCGCAAGGGTAGGGTAGTCCTCCGCTGCTGGATTATTGCTGGTGAATTCGTAAGCACTTTCTACAAATTTCCAACTAGTATTATTGGCGAAATCTGATTCAATATTTAATATCAATCTTCTCAACTGCACCATATCAAAGGCAGTGATAGAACCAGACTGGTTAACATCCGCTGCAATGTATTGATGTGGATTCGCAAGCTTGTTGATACCTAAAATGTGCTTGCTAATCAAGACTAAATCGAAGGTACTCACACCATTTAATGGTTGGTCAATTTTCGACGGCTCGATGCTGTAGCTTTCATTCATTGGTAAATCAAAAGTATAAACACCATTCTCAAGGGTCATCATTGAACTAGAATTGGATGCAACTACTTGAACTTCTTCTACTGTATTGCCGTTCCAATCCATAATTGTTCCCTCTACTTTAGCTAAGCCAGCTTGTCCTTCAAATGAACTACAAGCGTTCATATTGTCTTGAACGATTACATAGGTGCCGCAGAAATCCCAATTATTTTCTTCATCAATGATGTATAGATTGATATCTTGGAAACCAAGAAAAGCACAGTTTAAGCTAATTACTTCAGGAAGTGCATTTACTGCTTCTAAAGTAGTCGGCGCATCTCCTAATGACTGGTGCCAAATTTTCTTAGTTAATTTGTTTGCATTTGTACAGTTATCATAGCTAGCACGGTCAATATCTGTTGCCCAGATTTGAATCATTCCAGTATTCATTAACTCAACAGCTATTCCGTGAATACAGTATGGTGTTGGTTTTTTACAATCCCAGAACTTTTCAGCTTCTGTTTCTGCACCGCCAGAGTTACCACATCCATCATAAGCCCAAAATTCAGCTTTGTAAGTTTGCTTATTCTGAACGATGTAAGAAATACTGTTGCTAGTGCCTTCTTTTACTAATTGGCCATTTTCATAAATTCTACTTATCCAAGTAATATTTTCTGAACCTGCACAATCTTCAGCTGTAGCTGTCCAAGTTTTCATTTCGTCACACTCAAATGGGGTAGTGCCCGGAGTCAAATCTTCAACACCATAAGGTGCGGCATCTCCATCTACTGCATTGATACAATTGTCTGGAGACTGGATAGTTACAACTGGCGCTTCGTTGTCTGTTACTTTTAATACTTGTGTGTAAACTATTTTTCCAACTTCTTCATTTCCTGCTGATGTGATAGTCACTGCATCATTAACCATTCCGTGTTCGTTTTCTACACGACGAATAACGGTGCCAGCTTGTCCAGCTTCAAATTTACACCAGTTGATGACGGTGAATGTACGTACTACTTTTAAACAAGCATCTTCGTCAGTCACAAACGTCTTTTCTTCCATTTCTACTGCCAACAAGTCACATGCTCCGTTGGTAACGATTGGCGCAGAAGCAGGAATATCATCTCCACAACTTCCTTTCCAATCAGCAGGGAAGGTAATAGACCAATCAGCTTTGTATTCAATCTTGATATTTTGTACTTTCCAATCAGACTCGTTGCCTTTACCATCCCAATCAATTGCTCGGTATCGACGCTTGATGTCTGCCATTCCACATGGCCAAGTAATTAACTGATATTGTTGACGAATGGTTAATGGACCACATGCACTTGCATTATCTGAACACCTAGGATTTCCATATTTTGCATTATAGAAAAATTCTAAATCTCCTGTCAAATCAACCCATTCGTTGTCAGACATTTCACCATCACCATTTGTGTCGGTAGATGCCCCTAACTCTTCCGCATGTTGGGCATCACAAGTGCCTGTTCTATCTGGTAAATCACTACAAATAGGGGCAATTTTGTCTTCAATATTTACGGTCATCCAACATATACTCTGATTTCCTTTCTTATCGGTAACTCTTAAATAAATTGTTGGGTCATTGTGAATATCTCGACAGCCAAAAATCATATATTCGTACCAATCTCTTTGATCTCTACTAACTTCGATTCTTTCAATTCCACAGGCATCGTAACTTCCACCGTCGAAAGCAGAGTAATGTAATTGGACGTCTTCTGCTCCTATAGAAAGATTGATACCATCCACACAAACCGCTGAAGGCTTGGTTACATCTTGAATCAAGATATCTTGCGTCAAAGTATCGTTTATTAATTGTTCGTGACAATTATCTTCTGCTACCCATTGGACTCTGAAAGAATCACAGTTAAGCGCTGTTAATTCCGCTGCTGGTACTTCCGAAGTATTGCCATCTATAATTCTAAATACTTTGTCTAATCTTACGCTAACGGAAGAGCAGTTATCTGTTGCTGCTGGCTTTGCTAGTTTCGTAATATCATAAGTACATTCGAAGTGTGCTAAATCTATCGTTTGGAACGGTAGAGCATCTCCTGCTGTAAAGGTTGGTGGAGTGATGTCTAATAAATTAATGAACTGAACATCTAATTCTGTAGGACCACTTGTTGGGTCACACCAATCTAAGATGTTCCATGTTCTGTATAATTTTTTACCACAGTTTGCCTCAACGATGATATCATTTTTTTGTAGGATAAATCCGCAAACGTATTTTTCTGTGCTTAACTCAACTGTATCCGTTGGAATTAAAACACCATTCTCAATTTTACCTACTTTGATTCCAGGGACACCTACTTCTTCCAAATCGTTAAAAGTTGCTTCCGTATCAACACCACAGCTTAATGTTTTATCCGCTGGTTTTACGATGTCATTTGCATCTGACCTGATGAAAACAATTTGCTGGGCTAGGGTAGCGGTGTTTCCATTTGCATCTGATGCTGTCCAGATAACTTCTGCACGTGTCGTGTCACAAACACCTCCGTCTGTTAATACATTTACACTTGTGAAGGCTACATCTACTGTACCACAATTGTCATATGCCTCAGGCTTTGTTAAACCTAATGCTTCTTCTGATAAATCAATATCACATACTTTGAAAGTATCTCTAGTGGTGCTTCCGAATACAGGTATACTGCTATCTTCAATTTCGATATCGGTACGGCAACTCAAGGATTTTGCTCCATTGTTACAAATATTCAGGGTTAAACCACTATAATATTGCTTTTCAATTTCTGCCGTTAATTTTCCACCGAAGCTATCAAATTGTGCTTTGGTCAATTCTGGATAATTTCCACCCTTTCCGCCACCTGTTGCAATTACTGTTTCCTTACCTTTGTCATCTATTCCTAAAATAGAAATTACATAGTAAACGGTATCAGTAATCGTATCGCAAGGTCCTTCTAATAAATCATCTGGTGTGATTAAAATAGAACAAGCAGACCCTAAAGGAATTCTTACTACATCGTTACATACAGGCGATACTCCTTGTACATCGAATGTAGCAGTAGTTGTTTTAATGGTATCCGTCTTTAATTTATACTCTACCATGTAAGAACCGATAGCGAAAACTTCTGTGAAATCTTTATCGCTGGCTAAGCAAGTATCTTTACAAAGTTCTCCATGTGCGTTAAAAATTCTGACTATTTGACTGTCAACTACAGTTCCACAGCCAGCAGTAATTGTAGCAGGCTCGATGGTGTAAGCTTTAGTTGTTTCTGTACAAGTAAGAGTAGACGGAAGAAGATTTGCACTTAATTGAATGTCTCTTTCCGAGCATTCAAAGTACCCATTCCATCCGATATCTTTATTATTATCTCCGTCCGTTATAAATTGGAACGTTAAACAACCTGTAGGGTTGATTCTTGGATTACAGTTAGATGCTACCCAACCTCCAGTTTGACTGACACCAAAACCGCTGAATGTTCCTAATGATGGAGAACCAATACTAGCTCCATCATAAACAGATAGCATATCGCCTGCCTCTAAGCCAAATTCACTGAAATGGTAAGTCAATTGTTGCCATTGTGTTTCTGGACAAATAGTGAATATATCATTTCTTACCGCATCATCTTTGTATAACCCGTCAAAAGTTCCATCATCTACGAAAGTAGATTTATTATCACAACAGTTTAATGAATCTATTCTTGTTGTTCCATCTGTACCTATAATAAAGGTCATCCTACAAGGGTCCGCTACTGGTTGCCCCGGCGTACAATCTGTACAAGTAACTGGTGGGGCAGTAAAGTGACAAGAATTTTCGTAGTTACAAAGATTATTTACAGACAATACATCTGTGCCATTTGTGAAAGAAATAGAATAACCTATCCCGTCAACATGTTTGACATCAAAAGTATATCTGTGTTGACCATTTTCTGAGCCATTCTCTGTAGCTAATGCTCCAACTGTTACAGGCGCATTATTAGCGTCAAATGCTCCGTTTACTGCGGATACTGTCCAATCTGCCAATCTTGTGCTAGACAAGATGGTTATACGTTCGGTGAACTGACCGTCTCCAGCGTTTGGACTTGATTCATTGTTTAAACATGTACATGGATTATGGATATATATATCATTGACCTTCAATAAACCAAAATCTATCGATAGATTTGTTTTACGGTCAGTATCACCGTCATTTGTTGGTTCGCTGTAAAGTTCCAAAGTCACGATGTCACTCATCACCATATTGCCCATTTGAGAACCATTATCATCAGCGTTGATATCATTGTTTGCAGCTATTCCCGGCTCATATGGCCCATTGCCACCTAATTGACCAAGACCTAAACCATTAGAACTCTCAAATTGTGTAGAGACATTATTTAATTTTACATAGTAATCGCCCGGCTTTAAATCTGAGAAATTATAGTTTCCATTGGCATCTGTCATCATTCGATTGATTTCGATGTCATCCGAACTTTTTTCACCATCTGGACCTACATGATAAAGAATTACTTCAACGCCAGGGAAACCTGGTTCGTTTGCAGAAACTAGTCCGTCATTGTTAATATCATTCCACACTAAGTTTCCAATAGCTAATGGTTGGAATAAACCGAAGTCAAGCGTGAAATTAGAATTAACAAAGTTGTCTTCAAATGCAGGCTCCTGCATGAATTCTAACATGATTAATTCACTCATCACCATACTCCCCATTTGCGTTCCGTTATCTTCGTTGTCAATATCATTATCAGGGTCTATTACCGTTTCAATACCTGATATTGAGGTTGGCCCTTCACCTGTAGAACTGTTGAAACCATCAATTCCACTATTTAATTTTACATAGTATTCGCCTGGTAATAATTGGACAAAAATGTAATGACCATCAGCATCTGTAATATCTCTGCTAATTTCGACATCATCTGCCGTTGCTTTTTCACCATCTGGTCCTACTTGGAAAAGAATGGCTTCTACACCTTCAATACCTGGCTCATCTGCATCTCTGTTTCCATCATTGTTATAATCTTCCCATACTAAATTTCCTAGACGTAATAATTGGAATAAACCAAAATCAACTGTAAGGTTACTTTGATTGTCTTTATCTCCATCGTTGATTGGCTCTGAATTTAATGTTAAAGTGACTACATCACTCATAATCATATAGTTCATTTGATTACCATTGTCATCATTGTTGATGTCATTATCTGGAGAGGGAGCAACTTCGTAATCTCCAACACCATCTACGTCCATGATGCCTTCACCTGTAGAACTACCAAATCCAAATGGAATACCATCTGCTAGTTTGACGTAATATTCACCTGCTGTTAATTGAGTGAATAAGTAATTTCCATTGGCATCTGTGGTGTCTCTCTGAATTTCTATATCATCCGCAGTTGCTTTTTGACCATCAGGCCCAAGTTGAAATAGAATAGTTTCTACGCCTGCTACGCCTGCTTCTTTGCCGTCAACGATTCCATTATTATTAATGTCACTCCAAACTAAATTTCCAAGAGACATTAATTTGATAAGACCAAAATCTATCGATAGGTTTGTGTTTGGGTTAGTGTCTCCATCATTAGTTGGTTCTGTCCCGATACCTAAATTGAATAAGTCAGACATTATCATCGTACCCATTTGAGTACCATTGTCGTCATTATTAGCATCATTATTATCTGGGTTTGGAGCTGGTTCATTTGGACCTTGACTACTTGCATCTGTAGCGCCACTTCCAGTTGAACTTACCATGTTTGCAGGAATTCCACTGTTTAATTTAACGTAATAGTTTCCTGGTTTCAAACCATCAAATAAATACAAGCCATCTGCTTTAGTTACTTGTGTTGCCAATAATTCATCATCATTCCCTTTTTGACCATCTGCACCAGCATTATATAATTGCACTTCAATACCTGCTAAGGTTGGTTCATTGCCATTATAAGTACCATTATTATCTAAATCTTCGAACACTAAATTACCAACAGTTAAACATGGAATGAAGGCAATATCAACCGATAAGTTGGTGTTAGAATCATTGTCACCATCGGTGATAGGTTCCGTACAAGATTTTAAAGTAAAAGTATCTGTCATGACCATCGTACCCATTTGAGTACCATTATCATCATTATCAATATCTGTAGACGTGGCTACTGCTGGCTCATAAGTGCTTGCTTCTAATCCATTAGCTCCTGTACCAGTTGCACTAACAAGGTTTGTAGGTCCATCGTTTATTTTAATGTAGTAAACGTCCTCCTTTAAACCTGAGAATAAATAAGCACCGTCTCTATCAGTTGTTTGTCTAGCAACTTCTGTATCGTCAGCCGTACCTTTTGTG
>CALLVC010000539.1 GCA_938010785.1 uncultured Saprospiraceae bacterium | reverse complement strand
GGTTAGCGCGAGGCTGTGCCTCGTGTTAGGGCATTAAGCTGCCTCTGGCAGCTAGGAATTACAGCCGCCAGAGGCGGTTCAATAGAAGGAACGAGGCTCAGCCTCGCACCAACAAAAAGCATTACTTTTGACACACACCCAAAACTTTAAACGACAAATACATTATCATGGAAGACTATATCAAGGTCAATAAAGAACTGTGGAATAAAAAAACTGCTACTCATATCCATTCCAAATTTTATGACAACGATAATTTTTTAAAAGGACAAACTTCTTTAAAATCTATAGAATTAGCTTTGTTAGGAGAGGTAACAGATAAAAAGATATTGCATTTACAATGTCATTTTGGTCAAGATACGCTCTCTCTTGCGAGAATGGGGGCAAAAGTCACAGGTGTTGACTTAGCAGACAAGGCGATTGACCAAGCGAAAAGCATGGCAAAACAATTAAATTTATCGGACCGCGCTAATTTTATATGTTGTGATGTAAATGAGTTAGACCAACATTTATTCGAACAATTTGATATTGTATTTACTTCTTACGGAACAATTGGTTGGTTACCAAAAATAGAAAAATGGGGAGAAATAATCCATCATTTTTTAAAACCTACAGGAAAATTTATTTTCGCTGAATTTCATCCAGTACTATGGATGTTAGATGATAATTTCGAAAAACTAGCCTACCCATATTTCAATTCAAAGACTTTTCACGAAGAATATACTTCGAGCTATACAGATGGCGATGGCCATGAACCCACAATGGGTTATAGTTGGAACCATCCACTTTCAGAGGTATTTGGTGTATTGTTAAAGGAAAAGTTGGTGATAAAAGATTTTCAAGAATATACTAGTTCCCCTTACAATTGCTTTCCTAATACGGTGGAGAAAGAAGGGACCTATCAAATAAAAGGGTTTGAAGGGAAGCTACCAATGGTCTATTCTATAATTGCAGAAAAAACGGCGAGTTAGAAGGTGCTCTCAATAGAGGCCATTTTTCAATTAAGAAAAATGGACCTCATACATAGAGAGAATCATTAAAGGCGACACAAATAAACGTCATATTTATGAGAAATCAAAGAAATGTTAGCATAGAAAAGGCTAACAATCGTCACAATTAGGTAAAAACATCAATTTCATTGAAATCTAAATCATTGATAATCAGCCAAAAACAAGATGGTCTCTCATTTCCTACCTCTAGAATTAAAAATTAAGTGGGTAACTTCTGTAAAAAATTGTAATCGTTCGAAATTTAGTAGCGCAAAAGGTCTCCCTTAACTAAAAAAAGAGTAGATGAACCTAAAGAATCTGCCATAAAAACAAACCCTTCGATAACCTAATTGGTCATCGAAGGGTTTTCTATTTTAGGATATATATAGTTGAGTTTAAAACAAATTAGTTATTACCCAAAATCATAGGTAAACCGCCACTCTCACTACCACCAACAATCACTATTTTTGAATTCGGAGAATTGGCTAACTCCAAGGTTGCTTCAATACCTTTATCTTTCAAGATATTAGAAGTCAAACTAGAACTCAAAATAGCATTGGCTTCTGCTTTCGCTTTCGCAGCAATAATAATTCTTTCAGCCTCTTGTTTTTCTTGCAATAGCACGTATTTATATTTTAAGGAAGATTGCTCTGCCTCAATTTTTACTTCAATCGCATTTTTTACTTTATCTGGTAACTCAATATCTCTAATCAAAGTAGCTTTTAAGTGGATGTAATTCTCATCTAAAGATTTTTCTAAATCTGCTTGAATTAATTGTTGGACTTCATCTCTCTTAGATGAATATAATTCTTCTGGCTCAAACCGTCCTATGATTTTTCTTACCGCAGAACGGACTTCTGGTCGTACTAAGGTATTCAAATAATCTCTACCAAAACTCTCGTGCAACTCACCGATTTTGTCGAATTTAGGATTTACCCGTACCGTTACGTCTACCTTAATATTCAAACCATTGGTAGACAATACTTCCATCTCCTCTTCTATTTGTTGTTCTCGCACTTGGTAAACATACATGTTATTCCAAGGTGCAACGACATGGAAACCAGGAGAATAGACGTTTTCTTTATCTAATCCACCGCTAAATCTTTTAAACAAAACCCCTCTTTCACCTGGTTCTAGTGTAATAAAAGTACTGTTTGAAAAGGTGACTAATGCGATAAAGATAAAAAAGCCGATAACGACATAGCTAATAAATTTACTTTGCATAATTAATATTATTTACAGTATTGAATCTAGGAATGCTTTTATAGAATTTATGCTAAAATAAGTTCCGCGTTTTTCTCGTCGTCTTTTAGCGCACTCCTTGATTATATAGATTTAAAACAAAAATAGTTATTCCAACCATGAAAGTAACAAAACTTTGGAATATTAAGTTGAGATTTTCCTATAAAACTCAATAGAAAATCGATGAAAGTGGAAAATATTGGTACTTAATGATGGTTTGTAGTCTATCAAAGTTGGTTTTATTCTCTATTGCCTTTAGTCTTCACTTATCATACTTTTGCAAAAAAATTACTATAACCGTAATAGGGCGAACGAAAAGTCGTTTTTATAATATGTAATTGACTGATAAAAGTTAAAAACTGCTGAAATATTGGTTTGAAGATGCAATCTTCAAACATCGGCTATCAATTTTTAAAGGTTTATATATTACAATTTTGACTTTTCGTTCGCCCTAATAACCATAACTAATTAATAATAAAATGGAAGTTTGGAAATTAGATTTTGAATGGTTGAGGGTTCGACATTTTGTAAAAGAATCTTTCAATAAAGAGACCCTACCGGACTTAAATGCCGTATTATATTCAATAGGGATGCAAGAATTAGCTTTACCCAAGACAAAATTTTCGAAAGAAGAGAAGCAAGACTTAATGCATATAGCCATTTGTCGCTTGCTTATTCCTGATGGGTATTACGAATTTGAGGGCTTAGACCAAGATGGCTGGCCGCATTATAAGGTGTTAAAACCTGTGCCTGTAAAAGGCGTAAAAGAACAAAGTGGCTTTTTAAAAGAAAAGATAGTTCAATATTTTGTAGAAGAAGGCTTAATAGAAGAAGCTAGTGAAGAATAGCGGAAACCATACTTTTGTCATTAATCATTAAACCATTTACAAATTAACAATTATGAAAGGATTATTAAATATCTGTCTAAGCATTTGTCTATTAGCGCTTATCAGCAGTTGTGCCAAAAAAGAAGCACATGTTTTAATTGAAACGGAGTTTGGCAACATGAAGGTTTTGTTATATGATGAAACCCCAATTCACAAAGAAAACTTCTTAAAATTAGCAAAAGAGGGATTCTACGACGATTTGTTGTTTCACCGAGTGATGAAAGGATTTATGATACAAGGTGGAGACCCACAATCAAAAGATGCTGCACCGGGAGCTATGTTGGGCGGCGGTGGACCAGGATATTTATTAGATGCGGAAATAGGTTCCCCTCATTTTAAAGGAGCTCTAGCAGCAGCAAGAACAGGAGGACCAGGTAACCCTGAAAAGAAATCTTCAGGTTCTCAATTTTACGTAGTTCAAGGAGGTCCAGTAAATGACAATCAGTTGAATCAATTTGAACGAATGAAAGGCATCAAATATAGTGACGCCCAAAGAGCAATGTATAAAGAAGTGGGCGGTCGTCCAGATTTAGATATGGATTATACAGTTTTTGGCGAAGTAGTTGAAGGGTTTGAGGTAATAGACAAGATTGTTGAGGTAGAAACAGATAGATCCAATCGACCTGCAAAAGATGTTAAGATGAAAATTAGTGTGCTGTAATGAGGTTGATAAGGTGATGAGGTTGATAAGGTGAGGTTGGTAAAGCCTGACACCGTGTACCGTCAACCGTCAATCAAAAAAGACTACTTTTAAATTCAATAGATTATTAATATACACAACAAAACATGAATAAGAATTACTTATTTCTACTGACGGTATTAATATTTGCCTCTTGTGCAAGACCAATTGCAGATTTTACTGTTCAAGGAAACGATAGGACCGCACCCGCTGCGCTAGAATTTGAGAATAACTCTCAAAATGCGGAAACTTATGAATGGGATTTTGGAGATGGGACCACCTCTATGGAAGCTACTCCAAGTCACCGATATAGGTCTTCTGGAAATTATTTGGTTAAGCTAAAAGCAAAAAAAGGAAATAAATCTAGAAAAACAGAAAAGCGAATTAAGATTAATGCGCCAGACGATTGTTTGGTAGAAATCGAGACCGATTTTGGGATAATGATTGCTGTATTATCAGACGAGACGCCGCTCCATCGAGACAATTTTTCCAAATTAGCCGAAGAAGGTTTTTACGATGGATTAATTTTTCATAGAGTAATTAATAGCTTTATGGTACAAGGAGGAGACCCAAAGTCTAAGAACGCAAAAAAAGGAGTACCTCTAGGTGGTGGTGGACCAGGATATGAAGTGCCAGCTGAAATCAATACCGCTTTAGCCCACGTAAAAGGGGCATTAGCAGCAGCTAGAACACCAGACCATATTAATCCTGATAAAAAGTCTTCGGGTTCTCAATTTTATATTGTTCACGGAAAAACAGTCTCTGAAAGCATATTAGATAGAATGGAAGGGTCTAAAGATATCCGTTATACACCAGAACAAAGAAAAGCATATTTAGAAAATGGAGGCACTCCATTTTTAGACCAAAACTATACTGTTTTTGGTCAGTTGATTTCTGGTTATGATGTTTTGGATAAGATTGCCAATGTAGAAAAGGATGGTCGAGATAGACCCAATGAGGATATTAAGATGAAAGTTAGACTTATCAGATAAGAAAGTTTTTGTTCCTGTAAAATTAAAAAAACACCTGCCCGTGTCATTCGGCAGGTGTTTTTTTATTGTAAGTAGGTGGACAGAAATATTGTCCTGTTAAGGATATATTAAAAAAAATAGATTTCTATACTAGGGGTCAAAATATTGCCGTTATACCTAAAAAACAGCAATATGAAACAGTACGATATAGAAAAGACAGAAAAAATTACAAAAACAAAGGCCGTGTTTGTTACCCTTTTGGTACATTTTTGCTTATTATATGGATTATTTTACATGAATAGGGATAAAGTACAAGATATATTTCCTAGCTTTGTCATAGAATGGGTGAATGGAGATACCACAGAAGAAACAGTAGCGAGCCATACAAATAGACCATAAACAAATTTAAACTGTCAGATTGACCCCCACAGAGAGTAGTTTAATTCCATTACCGAGAAGATAGTTAAGATATCAATCTGGCAGTTTAAATTTGACTTTATATAAAAAGAGGCAGTATCACAATGAAGTGATACTGCCTCTTTTTTAGTTAAGGAACAAGTGAAGAACTATTATAAGTTATTTTTTACATGTTCCTAACCTGGCGAAGCCAGTACGATAGAAGTCAGATGTCAGACCGTCCTTACGGACTGTCAGAAGTCAGGTTTTATAGATTCTAAAAAGTTGATTACCAATTTTTTAAATTGACGTTGTCTGACTTCTGACAGTCCCGATTCATCGAGACGTTCTGACTTCTGACCTCTTCACTATCAATCCTTTAGAGTCAACTCTTGCCAAGAAAACGCAAGAAATAACTTAAAAGGAACTAAAGAATAAACTATTTAAACAACCCATGCAATTCTCCTTGCACTTGATTAATTACCATACCTAAATCTTCTTTATTATTAAAAAAATCAATTTCATCTGCATTGATGACTAATAGATTTCCTTTATCATATCCGTCAACCCAAGTTTCGTATCGTTCGTTAAGTCGTTTTAAATAATCTATGCTAATACTCCCCTCATAATCTCGTCCTCGCTTTTCGATATGAGAAACCAAAGTAGGAATACTTGCTTTAAGATAAATTAATAAATCGGGTGGTTGAATTTGGGAAGACATGGTATTAAAAAGAGAGAAATAATTTTCAAAATCTCTAGTTGTCATCAAGCCCATATCATGTAGATTGGGTGCAAAGATATAGGCATCTTCGTAGATAGTTCTATCTTGAATAACTGTTTTGTCTCCATCTAGTATATCTAAAATTTGCTGATATCGACTATTTAAGAAATAAATTTGGAGGTTAAAAGACCAGCGATGCATATCGGTGTAAAAATCACTTAAATATGGGTTATCATCAGTAGATTCGTAATGTACATCCCATCCAAAATGTTTACCAAGCTGAGTAGTCAACGTTGTCTTTCCTGCACCAATATTGCCTGCTATAGCAATGTGTTTAATTTTTTCTGGTGAGATTCCATTAGCATCCATGCTGTATGATTTTGTGTAGTCTTTAATGCTTCTTTAATAAGTATATTATAAACTTAACGCTAAGTTAGCAATCTAGTCGAATAAGTAATATTTATTCTGAATTTTCTTCATAAAAAAACCTGTTAGATTTTTGAAATCTAACAGGTCTGATGTTGAATTAAAATTTAGTCAATTAAAATTTAGTCAATTAAAATTTACTAGCGACTTTCAATTTCAACTTTCGTGTATAATCATCTTTCGCCCAATCGCGAAAATTTTTCGTAGAGTTACAAATACAGTAGCAATATCTTCTAATTCGGTCAGAAATATTTTCGTTCAACAATCGAATCAACTCCAATGCCTCCCCATAATCCGCACTATTTTCGTGAATCATATTGGCATGTTGCTCAATCGCTCTATCTAAAACTACGGAGGTTCTGAGTCCTTCTTTTACGACTATTTTATTCTCTTCTTTGATATCAAAGTAAGGGTTCTCCGTCTTAGCAAAACGAACCTTTAGCTCTTCAGGCATTATATATTTGAAATTCCGTTCAATTTCATCATCTGTAATGATATTCTGCAAGAAATATTGAGGAGAACGGAAGATTTTTTGCCAATCAACATCTGCCGACCAAAGTCCAAATCTAGCCGCATTGTTCCCCAAATCTACTACTTCGAAATTAGTTTTACCGGGAATGACCCGCGACCCTCTACCAATCATTTGATAATAAAGGGCCAAAGACCGAGTTGCTCTATTGAGCATAATCCCTTCGATAGTTGGTTCATCAAATCCTGTCGTCAAAATACCTACAGAAGTTAATACTGCATTTGGGGTAACTTTAAACCAAGCCAAAATTTCTTTTCGCTGATTTTTGGTCATGGTACTATCTAAGTGCCGCACAGGTACTTTTGCATCTTTAAACGTTTCATAAACGTTTTTGGAAGTAACAATACCCGCATTAAAAATAAGTACCTTCCTATTTTTCAATCGTTGATTGTAAGCATAGAGCAATTTATTTTGCATAATTGCACTAGAATAAAGCTCTTCTGAAGATTTAACGGTATAATCTCCATTTATCCCAACTTTTAAAGAGCCTAATCTGACATCATAGGTATAAGTGGTAGCTTTCGCCAAAAATCCTTTAGTAACTAAAGAAGCGATATCGTTTCCGACGATTAGTTCCTTATAAATATCCTTCATAGGAAGGTTAATATTAGAACTAAGCGGTGTGGCAGTAACACCTAGAATAAAACACTGATTGAAATACTTAAATAATTTACGGAAGGAATTATAATGAGCTTCATCAATAATAACTAAACCAATATTATCTACTTTAAATAATTTATCTTGAAGTCGGTTTTTTAAAGTTTCCACCATTGCCACAAAACAACTATAATCACCTTGGTCGGACAACTCTTTCACCTTACTATCAATCACCTTATTGTTCACACCAAACTCGGTAAGCATTCTATCAGTCTGCCCACATAATTCAATTCTGTGGGTCAAAATCAAGACTTTTTTGCCTGTTTTAGCAAGATACCTTCGAGCTATTTCGGAAAAGACAACCGTCTTACCTCCACCCGTTGGTAATTGATACAATAAATTATAATCATCTGGACAATTCTCTAACCGTTCAAAGATTAGTTTTAAATCTTCTTCCTGATAATTATATAGCGTTTTACCTACTTTTTTTTCAGAGAAACTTTCCGTCAAAATAATGGTGTTATTACTTTAAAATGAGGGCGTAAAAATACACCTATTTTTGACTTGTCGAAAGCCTTTGGGGAAATAAAAGTTAAAAATTAATGTCGCCCACCTACTTTTTTATTGATTATCAACTAGTTATAATATTATTTTTATATGATTTTAAAAAAATAAACCATAATTGTAGCTAACAAACTAGTCGAATTGGAATCCTTATTATCAGATTCCCATATTTTATTTGATTTTCCCAAAAACAGGCAATAGATAAAACGCATAATACTCAAGTTAATATAACTTAGCAATCAAACGACAATAGTATTTCCACAATCTGCAAAACAAACATCTATCAGGTTGTAGAATACATCAAAAACCTTAACAATTTTATTAGGCGCGTTGAGCCCTAACAACAATAACTCATCTTCATCAATTTCCACCTAATTTGACTGCTTCATTAAATCGGTCAAATTTACTATGTATTTATTCTCTACCGTACACTTTTTTCTGAATCTCGCACTTCGCTACGCTACGTGCGTGAAAAAGGTTTTTGAGGTAGTCAAAGGCAGCGTTT
>CALLVC010000538.1 GCA_938010785.1 uncultured Saprospiraceae bacterium | reverse complement strand
CGGGAAAATCCAAAAATGCTCCCCCTTAAAAATCCCTCCTGCGAGTCGCCAAAGGCGACGAGCAGAATACTAAGAAACATTTACAGACTGTACTAAGTATCATCAATTAAATAGACACGACACTACACAAATTATAAGAATTAGCTATGAGAAAACTATTTACTTGCCAAGTAATTTTATGCCTTTTTATGCTTCCAAGTATTTTATTTGGACAACAAAAACGACCAAAAATCGGCTATGCTTTTGGTGGTGGTGGTGCAAAAGGAATTGCACATATTGGAGTATTAAAAGTTTTAGAAGAAGCAGGTATTCGACCAGATTATATTACAGGAACGAGTATAGGAAGCATCGTTGGAGGGTTATATGCGATTGGGTATTCCGTAGAAGATTTGGAGAAATTATCCAATGAAATAGATTGGGATTATTATTTTAATGATGAAATCAATCGAACAGATTTACCCATAGAAGAACGATTAATTTCGGATAGATACCAGCTAAAACTTAATATCGAAGATGGGAAAATAAAGCTGCCAGCAGGGTTTGTACAAGGTCAAAAAGTAGGTTTATTATTATCACAGTTGACTTTACCTGCACATGGGATAAATGACTTTGATGATTTTGACATTCCTTTCCGCTGTGTAGCAGCTGATTTTGAAACAGGCGACCCTGTTGTATTAGGCAAAGGGTCATTAGCAAAGGCTATTCGAGCAAGTATGTCTATTCCTTCGGTTTTCGAGCCAATTGAAATAGATGGACGTTTATTGATAGACGGTGGGGTAGTACGAAATCTACCTGTCCAAGAAGTCAAAGAAATGGGGGCGGATATTATCATTGCACTTGATGTCACGAGTCCACTGTACAAAAAAGACCAATTATCTTCTTTTGTAACCGTGTTAGAACAAGCGGGAAGTTATCGGTTAGCAGAGTCTATCAAAGATGCCAAAGAAATGGCAGATATTTTTATCCATCCTGATATTGATGAATTTGGTGCCTTAGACTTTGACAATAATGATACGCTGATGGCAAGAGGAGAAGCCGCAGCAAGAGCCCAATTACCAGAAATTTTAGCCTTGTTGAACAACCAAAGACAAGACTCTTTAGCTGCACGAGGCGTTGTAATTCCAGAGAGTTTTGATATTAATAATATTTACGTAAAAGGAACGTCTGAAGCAAGTCGTCAATTATCTGATAAGATTTCAAACATCTACTCCAAAAAGGGTTTTTCTGTCAAAAAGGTGGAAGAACGCATCAAAGTATTATTTGGTAGTAATTATATCAAAGATGCTTATTACGAGGTGTTGGAAGATGAGTCGGGGAATTACGAATTAGATATAGATGCGAATTTAGAGAGTGGAAAATATATTCAGATTAGTGCCAATTATGATAGTGATTTGAAAGCGGCATTTTTGCTAAATGCCACCTATCGAAGTAGGGGGTTAAGGTCTGCTAAATTAAGCGCGGATATAAAATTATCAGAGCATCCCTTATTGTTAGCCGATTATATTGTCCATTCCAATTCCAATGCAGCATTAGGCTTGAGTCTTAATTTAAAGTTGAATCATTATCCCGCCTTTTATTATGATGAAGTAGGCGATTTAGACGAATCTTTTAAAATTAATCATTACAGCACAGCACTAAATATTTTTGGGGCGCTGAGCAATCATATTACAGTAAGCGGTGGTATCGGATTGGAGCGATACGCACAACGGGTAAAGTTATTTGAAGGAGATACAAAGGATTTAGAATTAAACCAAGCGACGTTAAATTTGGGCTTATTAAGAGATAACCAAGATAGAGTACTTTTCCCTACTCAAGGTTCTTATCTTTCTTTAGATGGAAAATTTGCCTTTGCAGGCAGTTTGGTGGAACCAAGATTAGATACAGAAATAGAACTAGAGGACTTTAATAAATTTGTCCGTTTTCAATATAGAAAAGTCTTTCCCGTAAGTCCGCAATTTGCAGTAGAGTGGTATAATGATGCAGGCTGGATAGATTTTGAAAGAGACAATTTCCTAAATCAATTTTATTTAGGTCGAGCCGTTCCTGGAGAATTGACGCATGTGGAGTTTGCAGGCTTGGATTATGCAGAATTAGCCGTAACCCAATATGCGATGTCAGGGATAAAATTGCGCTTAGAACCGAAACCAAATATTTTTGCGTCAGCAATGTTTAATTATGGAAAATACAAAGCAAATGAATTTATCCAAGTCATAGATAAAAATACTGTTACCAGTACAGCGGTATCCAAGAAAATCATAGGCGTTGGTGGAGAGTTTGGTTTTATTACGCCTTTAGGCCCGGGTCGTTTTACGGCAGAGTATAATTTAGAAGAGACACGAGCTAATTTTAGTTTGCATTTGGGGTATGCGTTTTAATAGGTAGCAGGGGGGGAAGATTTGCATTATAATAAATTGCAATTCGTAACTAAATAAATTGGTGAAAATTGTTTGATTGTTGAATTGTTCTCGTAACACTTTGTCATACAGCAAGAAACAGTGTCGTTAGGTACTTTCACATGGGTAACCTTAAGCCTGTCCCAGTTCTTTTAAAACCTTTTGCATCCGACCATCCAAATTATCAAAATCAGTATATCCCTTTGCAATCAAATAAAACTGAGTTTCATCTGTTTGCACCAATAATTGAGGGTAGCTCGTTACTTGCAATTGCTTAGCCAAGGCAAATTCATAGCGAGCAGTATCCGCAAATGCTTCCATTTGCATTTGTTGTAAAAATAGTTTACTGTCCAATCCAAACGCACTTGCTAAAGACTGATAAAGAGTATCATCATCAATTTCAAGAGCTTCCACAAATAATTTTTCTTGTAAGGCGTGGGCGTAGGCTAACGCTTTCTCTGGCAGATGACTTTTAAAAACAGCTAAAGCAATAGCTGGAATTTCAGAGTTCCGCAAAGAATCTCCTTGAGCTACTTTTTTTAAATATTGGGCCCCAAAAGCGGTACCAGTAAAAGATTCAATCCGTTCATAGATTTCTAAAATATTGGGTGGAGCAGCATCTTTAATAAGACCAATTCTATCTCCAATAATCATCCCCCCACTCAACACTTCGTAATCAAATTCATTTTTGTATTTATCTTGAATGGCTGCAATTACTTTACTAAAAGCAAAGCACCAAGAGCAATGAGCATCGTAGACGTATATTAATTTTAATGTATTCATGATAGCAAAACATCAAGTAAGCCGAATAAGTTGAATAAAGGGTAGTCGTTTTAATAGAACTGTCTTTAAAAGAAGGCGAATGAAAAAAAACTAAATATATTTTTTTTCATAAAGTTTTTACTTAGAAAATACTGCTTTTACGCAATTTGTATACCCTAAATATGGTAATTCCTAAAAAAAGATTCCCTTTTTTTAGGATTAAACACCAGTTCTGTTGTAACTTAGCATTGAATTAATTACTCTTTTTGGGGGAGGGCGTAAGGTCCTCCTTCGTTTTTATCTCCACACGTGCACATATTGTTTTAAATTTAATACTTTCCTAATATTTAAATACTTAATAATCAATCTCTAATTGATAATTAGATAGTCAGCTAAAGAATTAATATAAAGCGTAGGTGCAATTTAATACATAAAGCTAAAAATTCGTGTTCTTTTTAACTCGGATTATTAATAACACGGAACTAGACGCTATTAGATTAATTAACAATTATTTTGACTATTAATTTTCATGTTGATGATCTATATAGATAGTCAGCTAAAAAATTAAATATAAGAAGTGCACAATCTAATTCCGAGTTAAAAAATATCCGAGTTAAAAATAAAAAGAATACAGATGTTTTTAATACGGATTTAGCTGTCAAATTAGTAGCTAATAATTAGTTTTTAACCTGATGCGCTAATAATAAAGTTGGTTGAGTAAAATTTGATTAAAAATGTATAGGGTAATATAAATGATAGGCCATAAGGAACTTTGAAAAAATAAATTTATTCTCTGAATCCACATAAATCATTTTGATAAGTCAACAGGAATTCCTAAATTTCCTACATGGCAGTCAAGGAATTGGAAATAATACTAACTCGACAATTAGCGGATTCATTGTCAATCCCTGTATTCATTACGGATACAGAAGGAACTTTAGTATTTTTTAACGAACCAGCAGAATATATATTAGGCCAAAAATATAGTGAAACAGGTGCCATGCCAGTGGACCAATGGTCTGGTTTGTTTGAACCACAAACAAAAGCAGGCAAACGAATTCCGAGAATTGATTTACCATTAGTAAAAACCTTGACGTATTGTCAACCTGCCCAGAGCGAATTTTGGATTAAAAATTTAAAAGGGAAGCGTTATTATTTATCTGTAACAAGTTTTCCATTAATGGGACGTTCTAATCGTTTTGTTGGTGCGGTCGCTATTTTTTGGGAAAAAGAATCACCATGAAAGTAAAACTATGGGGCACTAGAGGTTCTGTTCCTTCACCGGGACCCGAAACTCAGATTTATGGAGGGAACACTTCCTGTGTGACGGTATCAACAGCAGATGCTTTTATAGTGCTAGATGCAGGTTCTGGTATCCGTAGATTGGGTAATGACCCTATAGTAAAAGAACATAAGGTGATACATATTTTGTTGACCCATTTACATATGGACCATATTCTAGGTTTAGGTTTTTTTGGTCCTTTATATAATCCAGCACAAGAAGTACATATTTGGGGCCCAGCTAGTTTTAATCATAGTTTAATTGACCGCCTTAATCGTTATTTGTCTCCACCATTATTTCCTGTAAATATTAGAGAATTACCAGCCAATGTCATATTTCATGAAGTAACGCATGGATTTTTTGAGGTGAATAACTTAAAAGTTTACGCTAATTATGTTTGTCATCCTGGGCCAACTTTAGGCTACCGTATCGAAGATGGTGATTCGTCTTTTGCTTATATCCCTGACCACGAACCAGCTTTGGGCTTGCGCAATTTCTCTGAAGAACCAGATTGGACCTCGGGCTATGCGATTGCCAAAGATGTAGATTTATTAATTCATGATGCACAATTCTCCGATGAGGAATATGAACGTTGTGTAGGGTGGGGGCACAGTTCTATCTCCCATGCCATCCGATTTGCAAAATTAGCCAATGCTAAAAAGTTACTATTTTTTCATCACGACCCCAATCACACCGATAAACAATTAGCTAAACTGGCTAAAAAATATTTGAAACAGCAGCCTTATAATGCAGAAATTGGACAAGAGGGAAAGGTCTTTGATTTATAATTTGATTAAATTTAAATGCTGTAATTTGTTGTAAATAGCCCTTAAAAAAGCGAAAATAACCTTAGGGTTGGAATAATGTTGGGATTTATAGTAAAAAAGCCTTATATTTAAGTATCAATTTGATTGATAATTCGTTCCTCAAATCGGTTGGGCTAGTAAATAAGGATTTTAGAAACACTTCATCCACCTATATTTGTTTCCAAGCAAACACCCACCTTCACTAGACCAACCGTTTTTTATTTCCTATCTAATAGACTTTATTCTAAAATATCTTGTAGTGATTAAATTGGTCTTTAAGGGTTTTCTTATAAAAATGAAAACACCTGCTTTAGTATTGATTTGATTGGACATCGAGTCCAATCAAATCAAAAAAGGTTTTTAAAGGGTGAGCTAAAATAGATTTTCTCCGAAAATCTATTTTAGCTCACCCTTTAAATCCCTTTTTTATAAATTTTGCCGTTCGATACGGCAAAATTTATTAGGAACGCTTAGTATGGAATTTTTATAAGAAAACCCTTTATGATAATTCAAAATTCACTTTTCTATTTCCTGATAGAATCTTATTGAAATTTGTTGGATTTAATCCTATATAATTTGCTAATTTATTTTGTTTTAAATTTAATTTATCGATGTATAATCTCAGAAAATCACCCACTGTTATAACAGTATTTTCATCATCATTTGATTTTAAGTAATCTTCAATTTTAAGTTGTATTGCAAATAATTCAATATTAAGTTTTTCTTTTTCGCTGAAAGAATTAGGTGAGAGGTTTGAGGTTGAGATTCTTCCTTACCTACTCGACTTTCTTTTTATAAATTTTCGATTTCTTTTCTGGTGAGATTTGTGTATTTTATTATTTTTTCAATCGCTTCTCCATTAGCTTTCATTTCTTTGGCAATCTCAAAATTTCTTTTCTCTAATCCTTCTTTTAATCCTTCTTTTAATCCTTCTTCCCTTGATGTGTCCACTACATTTTTTATATCTCGATAGTATTTTAAACTATCTTCATAAGCCTCCCTTTCTTCAGTGGTAAATTTTGCAATCTCTGCCTCTTCAAATAATTTTGCAAAAATCCGTTCTTGAAGCTTTTTAGGCCTGTCTTGTAATTTAGATAAGTGAGTCAGCACATATACCCATTTATCAAAATGTGTTTTTAAGTCCTTTTCTTTCTTTTTGAATTTAGGGAGTTCTAGATAGATGAATTTTAGTTTGTTATAGAATACCTCGCAGCGTTGGTTTTTTAACTCAACAATGTGCAATAATTCTTTTTCCTCCTTATGGTCATCAAAAATAAAATCTAAAATTCCTATAGAATACACAGGGTCTAATTTGTAGTCCCATTCGCTTTTTTTTGCTTGTTCTTGAATTGGAAAAGAAGCATAATAAACACTTCTATCTTTAAAGAAATTTTGTTTGGCTTTTTGCATTTCTACAATAAATCTTTCTCCATTATCTCCAATGCAATATAAATCAAAGATTGCTTTTCTGTCAATTTCTGTTTTACCTTGTTTTTCATTAGCCGAATAAGAGAGGTCTTTTATCTTTCTGTCAGGCAAGATTTGATTCAGAAAATCAATTAAGAGCATTTTAGTAGATTCCGTGCCAAAGAGTTTTTTGAAACCAAAATCTGTTAATGGATTGATGTATTTTTCTTTATGTTCACTCATAATTAAGCTATTTAGTGTGATTTCTACAAAAATAACTGTTTTTAATAGATTCGTTTTACTTTTTTAGATTTCCAACTAAATTTTTTATTGACTTTTACTCCAACCTGCGGCACCACTTAATTTATTACAAACAATTATATTGGGGTAATCAACTTCACATTTAAAGACTGTTATATCCTCTTGTTTCTTACCATTTTTACCTAAAGGAATTTTTAACCACTAATCTTCAACTATTCCTTTAACTATGACTACTTACGTTTTAATTTTATGGCAATTATTTTATCAAATCCCCTTATTCACCCCATCAATAAACCCTAAAATATCATCCTGTCCAACCTTTTGAACAGAAGAAGTAACAAATTCTTGTGGCAATTCCGTCCAATGTTCTAATAGGGTTGCTCGGATTCTATCAATATTGGGTTGTACTTCGGCGGGTTTGAGGCGGTCTGTTTTGGTATAGACAATAATGAAAGGAACTTGTTTGTCGCCTAACCAATTCATAAAGTCAATATCAATTTGTTGAGCAGGGATATTGGCATCAATTAAGACGAAAGCACATGCTAAGGTTCTTCGATGTTGCAAATAGCCTTCTATCATGATTTCCCATTCTCTTCTTTTTTTCTTTGAAATTTTGGCGTAGCCGTATCCCGGTAAATCGACTAGATACCATTCTTTTTCCACCAAGAAATAATTAATCATTTGAGTCTTCCCCGGTTTTTTGGAAATTCGAGCCAAACCATTTCGTCCCGTCAACATATTTATCAAAGAAGATTTCCCAACATTCGACCGTCCGATAAAGGCATACTCTGGTCGTTCATCCTTTGGACAGGAAGAAATACTTGGATAACTGCCCACATATCTTACTTCTTGCATCGTCTTTGCCATAAGCTTGAATTATTTAGCGAAGGGTAGAAGGCAGGGGGCGAAGGGAGTAAAACCATTTATTAAAACTAATAACTGTTTCTATAGTAAATGAGATGCTTAGAGCATGTCTAAATTTCCTCGTTCTCGCTCAATCATGGAATTCTAGACATGCTCCTAAAACGATTGGTATCCCTTCGCCCGCTGCGCTAAGCCCTTTGCCATTATTAAAAAGTGCAAAATTAGGCTTTTATCACCTTTAAAACCACATCTGACCACATACTCAAAGATTAAAGCAACTTCTTTCCCTAAAGTAGCACTAGTATAAAATAGGCAAATGGCGGAGTAAGGCGATTTACTTTTTTAAATATTGAATTCTATTTTTACCAGATTAAAGCAGCAACCCGATTCTGATAAAAGTCTTCGCTCCGCCACTTTGCTAAAAAATAGAGCTATTGAACCTATTTCAAAAAGAAAAGTTATATTTTGAAAAACTTTACGGAAGATTACTACTTTAAAAAGTAACGCGGAATCAATAAAAATCGTTTATTTTGTAATTACCTCATGAGAAAACCTCAATTTTTACCTTCACGAACAGTCTGCTATGCTTAAAAATCTACTGCTTATTCTTGCCTGCTGTACAAGTTTCCACTTGTTTGCTCAGCAACCTAGTAATTATAGCTTATACATGTTCAATCAATTCTCCTATAATCCAGCTTATGCGGGAATGGATAATTCTTTGAGTTTTACTGGATTGTATCGAAAACAGTGGTCTGGCTTGACAAATAGCCCGATTACCCAAAATATTAATGTTCATATGCCTTTATATATCCTTGGCGGTGGGATTGGCATAAATGTTGAGAATGACAAGTTAGGTCTTGAGCAAAATTTATTGGCCACCCTTTCTTATAATTTTCAAATCCCCGTTGGAAAAATTGGAATTTTGGCCATTGGCGCAAGCGGAGGGATATTTCAAAAGACCTTAGATGGGTCCCTGATTTTAACCCCAGAAGGACAGTACGAAGGTTTTACGATTAATCATAATGATGATTTACCTTTACCAACGGCTGAATCGAGTGAACTTACCCCTACCTTTAATGCAGGAATATATTTTAAAACCGAGTCATTTGAAGCTGGATTATCAACAGTAAATATTCAGGAACCAGTTATTGAAGGAACCTTCTTCTCAACTACTTTGAGTCGTAACTATTTTTTCAATGCAGCGTACCAATTTGACTTGTTGAGAACTGTTTCTGTACAACCATCTATTTTAATAAAATCGGACTTTGTAGAGACACAAATGGAAGCTTCGATTTTATTCAAATATAATGACAATATATTTGTAGGTGGGTCGTTTAGAGGTTATAATACCAACACTGCGGATGCAGTGAGTCTTATCGTAGGATTAAACTTAAGCGAAAAAATTAAATTAGCCTACGCTTATGACTATACCCTTTCTGATTTGAATTTAGTCAGTAATGGTAGCCACGAAATTATGATTAATTATAACTTGGGTAGAGAGATAGGTAAAGGCAAACTTCCTAAGATTATTTTCAATCCGAGATATATAGAATAATAGGAATTGAATTGAAAAGAACAAACAAAGGTTTATTGCTACTAAATTCAATTTTACCCAAGGGAGTAGGAAATAAATAAGATACCCAAAATAAAGCCGCAAGATGGGTAGGTTATATTTTTCCTACTCCCTGAAATATAACTTTGCTAAAAGCTGTTCAGAATTGAGAAAGATTTAGCATTTTTTTAGGGTATACTAATTATCCAAAATTGTATAGGATTTTTAAAGAAATGTATGACAGTTTGCAAAAGTTTGAAATAAGTTATAATTAGCAGATTTTTTTAGAAATCTAAACACTAAGATTTAAAATAAGGGCGTTTTAAGTGCGCTGATGTTTTTAAAGGCATATACGGATTAATTCAAAACGAACTCAGAAGTTCTGAAATATAGATCATTCTGATGTTTAAATTCAATTTTGTCGCCAATCATCAACTTTAAATTTTTTAAATTTTTTGAAAAAACACTTAACCGAGTAACTTTACGGTCGTTTTAGCGGGATTCTCCCAAACAAATTAGGTAATTATGAGCGTCAACATGAGAAAAATTTCTAAGCTTTTGTTCTCCTTGGTTTTTTTATATGCCCTTACCACTGCTTGTGGTCGGAAAGAGGGTGGTGAATTGACAGGAGTGTTAGATCGTCCTTCTTTTAATGGTATCAATCCTTACGGAATGCAATATATTCCTTCTGGTACCTTACATATTGGACCTGCAGACCAAGATTTAAGAAGTACTTATGTCCAAAGACCTAAGGCTATTTCTATTCAAGGTTTCTTTATGGATGAAACAGAAATCACTAATAACGAATATCGTCAATTTGTTGATTGGGTAAGAGATGAAAAAGCTCTTCGGCTTTTAGATTATATGAGAGAAGATGATAATGGAGATTTGACAGACGAAGTAGATTGGGATTATAGAGATGAAATTGATTGGGAAGATACTGAAAGTGAAGTTCAAGACCTTTTTTATGATGATGAGAGTTTTATCTACTCTGGTGATGAACCAAATATGGGTGGAAAAACGGTTGACATCGATAAGTTAGTTTATGAATATAAAACTTACGACTGGAAAGGTGCAGCTAAAACAAGAGATTTTTCAAATATTGATAAATTTGCCAAAGAGCATTCTGTAAATATTTATCCAGATATTTTTTGTTGGATTAGAGATTTCTCTTATTCTTATAATGAGCCGATGACTAGAAATTATTTCTGGCACCCTGCTTTTGATGATTATCCTGTAGTTGGGGTAAACTGGAAAATGGCACAGGCTTTTTGTAATTGGAGAACGGAGCTTTGGAATACTTTCAAAGCAACTCAAAAGAACGAAGTAAACACGGAAGATTTCCGTTTACCTACCGAGCATGAGTGGGAATATGCTGCTAGAGGTGGGCACGATTTAGCGCCTTACCCTTGGGGTGGTTTTTACACAAGAAATGGTAAAGGTTGTTTATTAGCTAACTTTAAACCAGGTCGTGGTAATTACCCAGAAGACGGTGGATTATATACGGTAGCTGCGGATATGTATTTCCCGAATGACTACTTACTATATAATATGTCAGGAAACGTAGCAGAGTGGACTTCTTCTGCTTACTACGAAAATGCATACTCTTTCTTACATGATTTAAATCCAGACATTAGATATGATGCAACGGATGAGGATTACGAAGCTGACCAACGAAAGGTAATCAGAGGTGGTTCTTGGAAGGATGTAGCTTACTTCTTACGTTGCGGTGTTCGTCACTGGGAATATCAAGATACAACTAAATCTTATGTTGGATTTAGATGTGCTTTAACTTTCCTTGGTCGTTCAATTAACGATGAATTTTAATTAGCATAAAACAATACCAAAATGGTACGAATATTTTATACAATAATGTTCGTACCATTTTAGTTAGGAACGATGTAGAAATAGATTTACAAACCTGCCCGACACTCAGGCAGGCGGGTTTAGGGTAGCTTATTTTGTTCTTAGTTTTTTACTTAAAAACAGGAGTTATGTTGATATAATAGCTTGCCCGTATGAGACTGTTTTTAAGTAGAAAAATAAGGATGAACCCGTACGGGTGAACCGCTTGCGGGTGGGAGGCTCAGAAGCAGCATAAATTGTAAGTTTATTTTTTTATCTTAATACTGATGGCTATTTGATTGAGGTCATCTTAGAAAAAGTAAAACACATTCTATTTCCCAAACGGATAGAATATAAAGTTTATACAACCAACTAATTTTTTTTAAAAACCTCCTGAAAAACAGTTACTTTTGAACAATTTTCCGTTTTAAAAGTGAAAAAATTACTATTTAATAACCTACAATAACATTCAAAAAGTTATGAGTTTTGTAAAGTCAAAAGGATTCAAGTATTTAAAAAATTTAATGATCGGTGTTGGTGCAGCAGTGGTTTTATTAGGTGCATTAGCAAAATTATTATCTCACCCTTTAGCGGATATCATGCTTACAGTTGGACTAGTTACTGAAGCAGTGATTTTCTTAGTATTAGGTATCTTAGGCCCAGAACCAGATTACTATTGGGAAAAATTATATCCAGGTTTAAATGAATATGGTGCACAAATCCAACCTTTAGCCGTTGGTGGTGGTGCAGGTGCAGTAACTCCAGGTTTAAATGGAGAAATTGTTGAGCAACAGTTAGGAGGCATGTTGAACGAATTGCAAGGTATGTCTAAGAGTTTAGGTTCTTTAAAAGCATTGCAAGAAGCAGACTTCTCTGGAACAGGTCAGCAAATCAAGCAAATGAATAGCTTCTATTCTAAGTTAAACGAAGCAATGGCTGATTTAGCGGATTCTGTTGATGAAACTAAGCACTATAAAGACCAATTAACTGCCTTAAACACTAATTTGAATTCTTTGAATGGTGTATATGGAGGTATGTTGTCAGCAATGGGTAACATTGGCAATAAAGCATAAATAGATTGTAAGATTGTTTAATTGTAAGGATTGTTAAATTAGCAACAGTCACACAATCACCCAATCGAACAATGCTCAATTATTCAAAAATTATTTGTGGGTCAGATTTTACGAGAAAGTAATCAAGAAAATTGAAATCTTCCACATCTTTAAAAATATATTAAGATGTCTATTCCAAAGGAACCCAGGCAGTTGATGATCAACCTTATGTATCTGGTTTTGACAGCTTTGTTGGCACTTAACGTTTCTGCAGAGGTAATGAACGCTTTCAAAACCATTGATGATAGTTTAATTAAATCTAACGTCACGACAAACAAAGCGATAGATGATCAACAAAATGCCCTATCGGAGCTATTAAGTGATAAATCTAAAGAAAAATTTAAGCCATTAGGCGTAGCTGTATCAGATATTAGAGCTGAAATTCAAGCCTTTAATGATGAAATTGCGGCTTTGAAAGACCAGTTGATTGATGCTGCTGGTAATAATAATGGTTCAGTGGATGATGAGGATTATTTATATCCTGATAATCCAGCAAAGAAGATTATAATAGGTAAGAAAAATAAAGATGTTACGACTAGACTTTTAGTAAATGACGGAGGAGGAGACAAGTTGGAAGCTAGAATTGCTGAAGTTAGACAAAATATCGTTGATATCTACTCTAAAGTAATTAATGAAAACAAAGAAACTTTTGGTTTCATTAAAGGAGGAAAAGTTGACCAAGCAGCAGCAGATGCAAACATCGCTTCTTTTGCTGACAACATTTCTCTTGATATCGACCAAAATTGGAAAGAACAATCAGATGGTAAGAAAAATAGTTGGGCGGATTTCCGTTTCCGACAGATGCCGTTGATTTCTGTTTTACCTTTATTAACTAAATTCCAAACGGATGCTAAAAATGCGGAAGCATTAGGTGTTGGTAAATTATCGGAATTAGTTGGTGGTAAGCAAATCGTTTTCAACCAATTCTTCCCAGTTATCAATGCTAAAAAAGCATATGTAATTAAAGGAGGTAAGTTTGAAGCGGAAGTTTCTTTAGGAGCTTATTCTTCTGACATTCCACCTGCGAATATCAACTTGACAGTTAACGGTAAAAGATTGCCAGTAGGTAAAGATGGTAAAGCTGTTTTTACAGATGCTGCAAGTGGCTTAGGGACAAAAACTTTAAACCTTTCCGCTACGGTTACCAATCCATTGACTGGTGAAGTATCTACTTCAAAGTCTACTTTTGATTACGAAGTAGGGGAGACTTCAGCAACAGTATCTGCTGATAAGATGAATGTATTCTATATCGGTGTAGATAATCCAATTTCAGTTTCTGTTGCAGGTGTTTCTAGTAACGCTGTAAAAGTTAATTGTTCTGGTGGAGGGTGTAATCTTAAAGGTGGAAAAGGTAAGTATACTGTTACTGTAAATAAACCTGGTGATGTCAAAATTGATGTTGCTGGTGGTGGTTTGTCTAAATCAGTTCCTTTCCGTGTAAAAAGAATTCCTGACCCTGTAGCGAAATTAGGTAAGAAAGCAGATGGTTCTATGGGTAACGGTGAATTTAAGGCACAAAGAGGGGTTATTCCTTGGTTAGAGGGTTTTGATTTTGATGCTAAATGCCAAATCCAAGGATTCAACTTAGTAAGAGTTGCCAAGCGTCAAGACCCTGTATCTAGTAATAATTCAGGTGGTACTTATAATGAAAAGACGACAAGATTAGTACGTGCTGCTAAACCGGGAGATACTTACTACTTTGAAAACGTCAAGGCTAGATGCCCTGGTGACCAAGCAGGTAGAAAGATTAACTCTATGGTCTTTAAGATTAAATAAAATGAGTCAGTTGTCATTAGTCAATTGTCATTAAAGTATGTACTGTATACTGACGAATGACTAATGACCTATTGACCAATGACAAATAAATTTGTCAGCCTTTTAGCAGAAAGTATTTTTAAGCATAATTTTTGTTTTAGTTAAGGCGTTTTAGTAGTGGTAAAAGGAATTTAATTTTTTTATTTCTTTTGCTAATGACATGAAAAAATGAAGGGTTCAAACGGACTTATTTTTTCATCATCATTCAAGTTATATTAATTCAACTATCTTTTAAAATCGATTATGAATATTAAGTGCTTAATTGGATGTTTCTTGTTTTTCTTCGCGGTTCAATTTGTCAATGCTCAAGATTTGCGTACTGGAAATACGGAAGGGGAGCAAATTGAAGAACAAACTGAACAACGAACTGAAGCGGGCGAATTTGATGCTCCTTTAGATGGTGTTGTAGAAAAAAAGCTGATTACTGATAGAAGAGTATTACCTTATGATCACCTTAGAGAAGCAGATATCTTTTGGGAAAAAAGAGTTTGGAGAGTAATTGATGTAAGAGAGAAGTTGAATCTTCCTTTTGCCTACCCAGTAGAACCTTTCTTTGCTATCTTAATGAAAGCAGCAGAAGAAGGTGAAATTACAGTATATGGAACAGAAGATGATAAATTTTCTTACCCATTAGCTCCTGATGAAGTAGCTTCTATGGGGGCAACAGTGGATACCATTATCGCTTTTGACCCAGAAACTTACGAAGAGGAAATTACCATCGTAAGAAATGATTTGAATCCAGAAGATATTAAGCAATTCAGAATCAAAGAAATTTGGTTCTTTGACGAAGAATCTTCTACCTTACAAGTAAGAATTTTAGGCATCGCTCCATTGAAAGATGAGTATGATGAAAATGGTAACTATAAATATACCACACCATTATTTTGGGCCTATTACCCTGAATGTAGAGAGATTTTAGCTCGTCATAAAGTATTTAATCCTAATAACGATGCCAGTCCAATGACTTGGCAAGATATGATGGAAATGAGACAGTTTTCTAGCTATATCATGAAGCGTTCTAATGTTTACGATAGAAAAGTTGAAGATTACTTGACTGGTGTTGATATGCTTTTAGAAGCAGAAAAAATCCGTATGGAAATATTCAACTTCGAACATGACCTTTGGTCGTATTAATAAATCTAAAATTTTAAACCCGCCTGACTTCGCGGCGGGCAGGTTTAAAATTAAGATTTAATTAAAAAAGGCTGCAATCACCATGATTGCAGCCTTTTTTTAGTTTATGCACTTATTTGGGCCGATGTTTGAAGATTGCATCTTCAAACCAATATTTCAGCAGTTTTTAACTTTTATCAGTCAATTACATATTATAAAAACGACTTTTCGTTCGCCCTAATTTAAAATCTCACCCTTAATCTCATTATTTAGCAGCGTAGCTGCGCTCGGGAGACCAGTAAGAAAATATAAAGATATTTTTTACACAGTGTACTTATTTGGACTACTTTAAGACCTGCCCGTTGCACAGTCAGGCTGGTTTTACATTTTGAATTTTACACCTGCCCGCCGCGCAGTCAGGCGGGTTTAAAATTTCTTCAGGTGTTTATAAACCAAATCAACGGGCAACCCCATAATATTACTATAAGTCCCTTCTATTTTAGAAATCTTACATAGCCCTATCCATTCTTGAATAGCATAAGCACCTGCTTTGTCATAGGGCTGAAATTCTTCCACGTAATATTTCATTTCCGCTTTACTTAGTGGTTCTAATTTGACTTTTGAGACTCCTATAAAGGAAAGCTTTTTCTTTTTGGACAATAGACAAACACCTGTAATGACTTGATGCCATTTTCCAGATAACTTTTTTAATATCCGAAAAGCATCCGCTTTATCTCTAGGCTTTTCATAAATGTTTTTGCCTTTAGCTACTATGGTATCCGCTGCTATTAGTATTTGCTTTTTTTTCAAAAATTCTTGACAAGCGAAGGCTTTTTTCTCGGCTAAAAATAATGGAACTTCCTTTGGGGATAAATGAGTGGGATAGTCTTCTTTTACATCTTTCGTTTTTACTTTAAAAGTAAAGCCTGCTTCGGTTAATAATTGACTTCTTCTTGGAGATTTTGAGGCAAGTATCAATGGATAAGCTGCTAATTGTTTTTTTAAAGATTTAGGCATTATATAAGTTATACTTTTGATTTAATCTTTTCATTTTTTAAAAGGAATATCGGAATTCACTACTGCTTAACTGCCTACTGCCTAACTGCCTACTTTATTTTGGATGCCATTTTTTCTTCAATTTTAACACCTTTTCTATTACATCCCTTACACAACCTTCGCCACCATTAAATGGAGACATATATTGAGTGATTTCTTTTATTTCTGGTGCTGCATTTTTTGGACAAACTGGTAAACCCACGATTCGCATCACCGCATAATCAGGTAAATCATCTCCCATATACATTACTCGTTCATCATCTATATCGTAAGAATATTTGAAGGTATCATAGGCTTCTTTTTTATTGCTAGTTTTTTCGTAGATATCTGTAATGCCTATTTCTTTAAAAACATCTATTAATCCACCTAAACTGCCACCTGAAATAATTGCTATCTTGTATTCTCCTTCAACCGCCTTTTTTAAGGCAACTAAGTCCTTGTCATTTAATTTACGGACAATCTTTCCATTTTCAAAAATGAAGATGCTATGATCCGTTAATACCCCATCTACGTCAAAGACGAAGGCATTGATTCTGCGAAATTGTTCTAAACTATTCATATTTGGAGGCTGAAGGGCGGAAAGGCTGAGAGGTGGAAAGGCCCTATCTGCCTATCTGCCCTTCAGCCTTTCAGCCTACTAAAGGTTCTGAAATGCTTTATCTAAATCTTCGATTAAATCATCTACATCTTCTATACCAACACTTAAACGAATTAAAGAATCGGTTAAACCTACTTTTAAACGCTCAGGTTTTGGAATAGAAGCGTGTGTCATACTCGCAGGATGTCCTATTAAGGATTCTACACCGCCAAGAGATTCAGCTAAAGTGAATAAATGGGTATTACTCATTACCTTTTTTGCATCGTTATAATCATCAACTGCTAAATCAAAAGAAACCATTCCTCCAAAATCCCTCATTTGCGCTTTAGCTATCTTGTGATTAGGATGGTCCTTGAATCCTGGGTAATATACTTTACCTACTTTTGGATGTATCTTTAAAAACTTGGCTATTTTTTTTGCATTACTACAGGCTCGTTCTACTCTTATATGCAAGGTCTTAATACCCCTCAAAACTAAGAAACAATCTTGTGGTCCGGGAACAGCACCTACTGCATTTTGTATGTAGTGCAAACGTTCTCCTAATTTTTTACTTTTGGTAACAACCGCACCGAGAATGACATCGGAATGACCCCCTAAATATTTTGTAGCCGAATGCAAAACCATATCTGCTCCCAAATCCAAAGGATTTTGCAAATAAGGTGAAGAAAAAGTATTATCGACACAAGTCATCACATTGTTTGCTTTGGCAATTTTACAGATGGCCTTAATGTCAATTATATTCAACATTGGATTGGTCGGTGTCTCTATCCAAATAAGCTTTGTTTTACCTCTGTTAATGGCTTTTTTTACCTGCTTAGGGTCATTCATTTCAATAAAGCGAGGCTTGATGCCATAAGGCTCAAACACTGTCCGCATCAGTCGATAGGAACCCCCATATAAATCATTAGATGAAATAATTTCATCTCCTGGCTTTAATAATTTCAAAACAGCATCCATCGCTGCCAACCCACTGGCAAAACATATCGCATCTTTCCCATTCTCCAATGCTGTCAGATTCTTTTCTAAAACACTTCGGGTAGGATTTTTTGTACGAGCGTATTCATATCCTTTATGCTTTCCTGGTTCTTTCTGGGCATAGGTGGAAGTTTGATAGATTGGGGTCATGATAGCTCCCGTAGACGGGTCAGGTTCTATACCTGCATGAATAACTTTTGTTCCAAATTTCATTAATATGCTATTTTAGATAGTCAGATAAAAAATTGATATTACAAAAAATATTATTGTAATTTAATATCAATCTAATATCTGTGTTCCTTCACTAATCCGTGGTAGTAATCACCACGGATTAGTGAAGGAACACGGATATTTATTACTTTTTTATCTGACGCTCTATTGTTTAGGAATGATGTAGAAATAGATTTACAAACCTGCCCGACACTCAGGCAGGCGGGTTTTGGGTAGCTTATTTTGTTCTTAGTTTTTTACTTAAAAACAGGAGTTATGTTGATATAATAGCTTGCCCGTATGGGACTGTTTTTAAGGAGAAAAATAAGGGCAAAAGAAGCAGCATAAATTGTAAGTTTATTTTTTCATCGTTCCTTAT
>CALLVC010000537.1 GCA_938010785.1 uncultured Saprospiraceae bacterium | reverse complement strand
GTCCCTTTGGTGATTAAATCATCAATCAATACGCCAATGTATCCTTCTGACCTTTTCATAATAAAGGACTCTTCCTCATTTATCGCCAAGTGCGCATTGATACCCGCCATCATCCCTTGACTGGCTGCCTCTTCATATCCTGTCGTTCCATTAATCTGACCTGCAAAAAATAGGTTTTTCACCAACCGTGTTTCTAGAGAAGCACGCAATTGTGTGGGTGGGAAAAAATCGTATTCTATCGCATAGCCTGGACGGAACATTTTTGCATTTTCAAATCCTCGAATTTTCCGCATCGCCTTATACTGCACATCTTCGGGTAAAGAAGAAGAGAACCCATTTACATAAATTTCACAAGTGTCCCACCCTTCTGGCTCTACAAATAATTGGTGTCTGTCTCTTTCGGAAAAACGGTCAATCTTATCTTCAATAGATGGACAATATCGTGGTCCTGTTCCTCGAATCGCCCCATTAAACAAGGGTGAACGGTCAAATCCTGTTTTTAAAATATCGTGAACTTCCTTACTCGTATAAGTGATATGACAAGGATGTTGTTTTTCTAATTTTGGTGTGTCTGTAAAGGAAAATTTAGATGGGTTTTCATCACCAGGTTGCACTTCCATCGCATCCCAGTCTAAAGAACGTCCATCTACTCTTGCTGGTGTTCCTGTCTTCATTCGACCAGCTTCAAATCCTAATTCTACCAATTGCTCCGTTATTCCTTTTGACGCTCGCTCCCCTGCTCTACCTCCACCAAATTGCTTCGCCCCAATATGAATCAAACCATTTAAAAAAGTCCCATTGGTCAATATCACGGATTCACTTGGTATTTCTATCCCCATGCCTGTTCGTACGCCTACCGCTCGACCATCTTTTACCACAATGCCCGTCACCATTTCTTGCCAAAAATCAATATCAGGATGTGCTTCCAACATATTCCGCCATTTTCGAGCAAACAACCGACGGTCACTTTGGGCACGAGGACTCCACATCGCTGGACCTTTGGATAGGTTCAGCATCCGAAATTGCATCATCGTGTGGTCTGTCACAATTCCTGAATAACCACCCATTGCATCTATCTCTCTCACTATCTGTCCTTTTGCCACACCACCCATCGCTGGGTTACAAGACATCTGGGCAATGGTCTGCATATTCATTGTTGCCAACATCACTTTTGACCCCATATTGGCGGCAGCCACTGCTGCTTCACAGCCTGCGTGGCCTGCTCCGACTACTATCACATCGTACTTTGGAAACATGATTTATTAATTTTCAACCTGCCCAACTAGTCGTCAGGCTGGTGGGTTTTCAATTTAGAATAAGGACTTTACGAAGTTTTTAAAATAGTACGTTTCTAACCCAACCCTAACCCTTCCCTTCAAAAGGAAGGGGACTACTTTTTCGGTAAGTTGGAGATTTTATCGGTTTTCAACCCCAAATTTAGGATTTAACAACTTGGGTTGGGCTAAAATGGCTAATTTAAGAATTTCGTACATGCCTTATTTAGAATTTTCAATTTTCAAACTGATTGTCCAAAAATTGAAAAGGTCTGCAAAAATACGAATAAGTCAACAATAAAATATGGCTAAGAGTGCCTCTTTTAACACTATTTCGGCTTATTAAAAAAAAATCGTTAAAAAATGACGCTTATTTAACTACCAACATCCAAATCGCCATCACCAACATTATCGCATTTTCAATAAAAGTCGCCTTAGTCATTGGTAAATTCAAAGCCGTTCCCAAACAAGCACATTTAATCTGTTGCTTGCTCAGTAAAGTTTTGGTGACACCAATCGTCGTAATTCCTAAAATAACTATCGTGGCAATTAATGCTATTGGAATTTGAAAGCGTAATAAAAAACAAAGCCCTAAAGCTGTTTCTATAAACGGATAGGCCCAAGCATAAGGTGGAAAAACTTTTGCCAACGGGTCATACATCTGGAAAGTCGCTGGAAATCCTTTTAAATCTAGTAGCTTGAAAAAACTAAAAACGATGTAAAATAAGCCCATAAAATCGAGCATAAACTCCCCTATGCTCCAATCATTTCGATTCATCATTACCGCAGCAACAGTTAAATAAAACAGAATCAAGAATAAAGGCTTTAACTTCGCCAAATCAGAAGTTTCCGCTTCCATTTCCATTTCTGGCATCACTTTCTGACGACGCTCTTTTGGCGTAATCTTTTGCTCCACAGTATATTTTACAGGTAATGCTTTCCTAATCGTATGAATAGAAACTGGTTGGTCAAACTTTATCTTCGCTGCATGGCTTTCTAAACATACTTCCGCTTCTTTCACCCCAGGAATCTCCTTGAGTTTTCGCTCAACGCCCGAACGACAACCGTTGCAAGTCATGCCATCTATGCTATATGTTTTTGTCATTGTTGTTTTTTAAAAGACACTTTAAAACTTACCCTTCAGACATCCATCTTCTTCTATAAGAACCTTATCTAGCACCTCTTGGTTCATTTGAAGTTTGCCTTATTAATTAGATACTAAATTACTGCCAGCACTTGGAGTGCTACGGTACCGACACAGATGGGCAAATGGTAAAATAAGGTGCCGAAGCTACGCTCCTTATAGGTAATTTGGGAATTTTGGTTTTACAGACGGGGTCAGAGCTACGCTCATTTAGACTTTTTTAGGGGCATCGCCCCGATACCGTCTGTAGATATTAGTTATTTTCACTATTCCTTCTAAGGAGCGTAGCTTCGGCACGAGGGTTTCCCATCTGTGTCGGTACGGTAGCACATGGAGTGCTGGCAGTAGTTTTACCAACCAATTAGGCAAAATAAATTAATAAAGTGGTCATTTTGAGGAAATTTTTTTTCCTAGACAAGGCATGAACCCGTACGGGTGAACCGCAAAGCGGATGGGAGGCTTACAGACATAGCACCGCTATGGCGAGCCTGCCTGCCGGCAGAGGCAGGCATTTTCAACATAAACCCGTACGGGTGAACCGCATAGCGGACGGGATGCTAGTAAAAAAGAGGAACTCATAAATGGCTAATTAATTATTTTACTTTGCCTAAGGATTATATGAAAACGGGACTGTCTCATAAGTAAAACCTAAAATTTGAAAACCGAATAAAACGTGGATTTCCTCTCCCTAGCCCTCTCCAAAGGGGGAAATACATCGTGCAAGAAAAGAAATCAGTACTTTATCTGGTGCTGTTTTTCAAAAAAGGACTTATGAGACAGTCTCTAATTTATCTTCTCAAAAATTAGGTAATCTCAGCAGGAATTAGTTTCTCTACTTTTTCAATTTCTTCTTTCAAATTACGGTCGATTTCTCGGTACCAATTGACATGTAACGAAGATTCATTACATCCGCCAGCATGACCAATGCATTGGGTGAATTTATGCCTGTTTTTGCAAGCAGGACAAACACCTGTTGTCTTGAAGGTATCCCAAATATGTCCACAAGAGGAACATCCCCAATATTCTCCACCATCTGGTTCCCATTCACATTTAGGGCAGGCAATTTTTGTATCGTAGCTCATAGTTTTTTTTAATTGTTAGAATTACTGTAAAGTTAATATTCCCTTTTGATAATCCAAAGTAAACGATATTTCAAAAGCCTAATTCGTATCTTTGCGACATGTCAGATGTGTTGATAAGTATCCTTATGCCTGTTAAAAATACAGGTCCTTTTCTTGAAGACTGCCTGAATTCTATTCTTCAGCAAACAGAAAAGCATTGGGAGTTGATTGCCATTAATGACCATTCTACAGATGCGTCTTGGCAAGTTTTACAAAATTTTGCTAAAAAGGATAAACGAATTAGACCCTTGCAAAATATTGGAAATGGTATTATTGATGCCTTGCGATTGGCTTATGAAAATAGCGCAGGTCAACTCATCACTCGGATGGATTCAGATGATATAATGTTGCCAGAAAAGTTAACCGTTTTAAAAAATCAATTAGTCCAAAGCGGAGTAGGATATTTAGCAACAGGGCAGGTGCAATATTTTTCAGCGAATGGAGTGGGAGCCGGCTATCAAAAATATCAAGATTGGCTCAACCGATTAACGTCAAAAGGTATCAACTTTCAAGATATTTATAAAGAATGCGTCATTCCTTCCCCTTGTTGGATGCTTCATCGAATAGATTTGGATATTTGCCAAGCTTTCCATCCTAATCGTTATCCCGAAGATTACGATTTATGTTTTCGTTTCTACGAAAATGGCTTTAAAGTTATTCCGAACGACCAAGTTTTACACCATTGGAGAGATTACCCAAATCGTACTTCACGGACCGATAAAAACTATGCAGATAATCGATTTTTAGACTTGAAAATGCATTATTTTTTGAAATTAGAAAAAGATGAAAAACGACCTTTGGTACTTTGGGGCGCTGGAAAAAAGGGTAAGTTAATTGCCCGACAACTGATTGAAGCAAAAGTAGCTTTTCATTGGGTGTGTAACAATGAAAAAAAGATTGGTAAAGATATTTATGGACAATTGTTGTTGCCTTTCAATGTTTTACAAAAATGGGAACAACCGCAAATCATCATTTCTGTTGCTGGTGCTGTACCTCAATTAGAAATTATGACCTATCTACAAAATAAAGCATTCAAAGCAGGGGAAGATTATTATTTTTTTTGCTAATCTGTCTTAGGGAATTCAAATAAGTACAACAACTTTTATTAAAAATAGGATTTAAATACTAATTGCTAAAAAAGTATTAAATTAGCGTATTCCTTTAGTTTTGAGTAGCTACTTTAAACAGTATAGGTTGTACGGATTAGGCGGATAGGGCTGCTTTTACGGATTTTGTTTAAGTAGAAATTTAAAAATCCGTAAAACAATCCGCCTAATCTGCCAAAATCCGTACAACCTATCCTCCTAATAAAGTAAGCTAAAGCGGATTATAAAATGAATGAATTTAATCTGTACCTATCCATTCTTCAGTACATTGAACACTTATCACAAATCAAATAAAAAATGGAATTCTTAAACACACCCGATTCAAGATTCGAAAATTTACCAGATTATCCTTTTGCGCCTAATTATGTAGAAATAGAGGGCGGCATGAAAATGCACTATGTGGACGAAGGTCCGAAAGACGGAGAAATCGTTTTATTATTACATGGGGAACCAAGCTGGTCTTATTTATATAGAGAAATGATTCCCGTTTTTGTAGACGCAGGTTTTCGGACGATTGCGCCCGATTTGATTGGTTTTGGTAAATCTTCTAAGCCTACCAAAACTTCAGATTATACTTACCAAAAGCATGTTGATTGGACCAAATCTTTAGTGCATCAGTTGGATTTACAAGGCATTAATTTATTCTGTCAAGACTGGGGTGGTTTGATTGGCCTAAGAATTTTAGCCGAAGAACCTGAGCGATTTGCTCGTGGTGTAGTTGGAAACTCTGGTTTGCCAACAGGCGAGCGTGGTGCCACAGAGGCTTTTTATAAATGGCAAAAATTTTCCCAAACGGTTCCTGTATTTCCAGTTGGGTCTATGATTCAGCGGTCTACGGTAGAGGAGTTGACAGATGCAGAAATTGCAGCCTATGATGCGCCTTTTCCAGATGAGACCTACAAAGCAGGCGCAAGAATTTTTCCTGCATTAGTACCTACTACTGCTGATAATCCAGAAACAGCAAATAATAAAAAAGCATGGGCTTCGTTGATGAAATTTGATAAGCCATTTTTGACTTTATTTTCTGATAGTGACCCGATTACTAAAGGAGGAGAAAGAGTATTGCAGAAATTAATACCAGGAGCAAAAGGTCAAAATCATATGATTATACAAGGTGGCGGACACTTTCTACAAGATGATAAAGGGGAAGAAATCGCTAAATTGATGGTTGAATTTATGATGACGACTTAAGTGAAGTTATTGGAGGCTAATAAGGTTGATGAGGTTAATAAGGCTAATGAGAGTAGCTTTTTATAAAGCAAGGAGGATTGATTCGAAGTTATTAGCAGCCTTTGAAGAAAATTATCAACAGCACCATGCGAAGGAAGTAGCAGAAGTAGCGTAAAAATAAAATGCAACATAGACATTTTATTTTTAGTACAATCAGTTGTATTTTCTTAAACTATTCGGATAGGAATGTCCGAACTATGAAAACTTACGCTCATGAGTCAAATCGTAACTTTAGATGAATTTATTATTCGTCGTCAAAAAGATTTTCAATATGCTACTGGAGAATTAACAGGTTTGTTAAGAGATATTGGAGTAGCTGCAAAAATTATTAATAGAGAGGTTAATAAAGCTGGTTTGCTAAATATCTTAGGTGCTGCGCAAACGGAAAATGCTTCGGGAGATAGTGTGCAGAAACTAGATTTGTATGCCAATGAGAAACTGATTTCTTGTTTGAAAAACAGTGGCGAATGTTGTGGCGTTGCTTCTGAAGAGAATGAGGATTTCATTCCGATTGAAAGCATCAATGGAAAATCTGGTAAATACGTCGTCGTTTTTGACCCCTTAGATGGGTCTTCTAATATAGATGTAAATGTTTCGGTGGGTACTATTTTTGGTATTTATCGCCGAAAAAGCAAGGAAAATAAGGACGTACAATTAGAAGACTTTTTACAAAAAGGGTCAGATTTAGTAGCGGCAGGATACGTATTGTATGGTACCTCTACGTTGCTGGTTTATTCTACAGGAAATGGCGTGAATGCTTTTACATTAGACCCTACGATTGGAGAATTTTGTTTATCACATCGAAATATTCAAATCCCAAATAGAGGAAACTATTATTCTGTTAACCAGGGGTACTACTTGAAATTTGATGTGGAGATGAGAAGATATATTGATAATTGCTGTGATGAGAATCTTCGATTGCGGTATATCGGTTCTATGGTTTCTGATATACATAGAATTTTATTTCAAGGCGGTATTTTCCTATACCCCAATACCAGAAAGTATCCACAAGGTAAATTAAGATTATTGTACGAATGCAATCCTTTGTCCTTTATTGTAGAACAGGCAGGAGGAAAAGCCATTAGCTGTCAGCTAGAGCGAATTTTAGATTTACCCATTACACAGTTGCATCAGAAGGCAACGATTGCTATCGGTTCTCCAGAAATGGTCGATGAAATGAAAACTTTTGTAGAACGCTATACTTTGCCTCCTTTGGCACAATCTAAAAATGGCGAAATTGCAAAAGCTGAAGAGGAGGAAGCACTCGTTAAGTCATGATACTAGTTTAAAGATATTCTATTAATTAATAAGGCAGCAATGAATTACATTGCTGCCTTATTTTTTTGTTGTAAGTGCTGATTAAAATTTACTTATGTTAATTTTGGAAAAAAAATATTTTTTGCTAATAGATGAATGTATTTCAATTTAAGAAATTGATTTCCAGAACTTTATAAGATTTTTTTACGCTTTTCAAATAAGTTTCCATTAACTCAAAAACGATAATTTTTAAATATTTTTTTATTTTCTATGAAAAAAATATCAATGTTTAATGGTTTGGCACAGGCTTTGTTTATATATAGTCAAATACTTAATTTCCCCCCGAATAGTTGTCTCAATTACTCGAAAGTATTTGTACGGGGTGCATACTTGCTTGCTAAGTGTGTACCTTTTTTTTATGCTCTTTACTTAACAATATTTAGCCGTAAAACTTCTGATATTTGGGAAAGAAGTAAGTTGTTCGACCACCTATTTTATCCGTAGCAATTTTGCTTTTTCCATCGGGCGCTATTGCTCCTTCCTTGCGCCATTGCCAAAACCAATCATCTGGATAATCTTTATAGTAGGCCGTTCGGTCTATTGCTTTTTGTAAAATTTCTTGTGTTCTTACTATAATACTGGTGAGCTGTTTTTTAGATAGCTTATTGACTTTAGAAGCTGGATGAATCCGGAGTTGATATAAAACTTCATCAGCATATAAATTACCGACGCCTGCTAGTTGTTTTTGATTGAGTAAAAATCCTTTGATACTTGCCTTTTTTCCTTTTGCTTTTTCTAAAAATTCTTTAGTAGAAATCCGTAAGGCGTCTGTTCCTAATTTAATCTTTTCTAAATAGAGATTTCTATCTTCCAGATAACGAATTTTAGCAAACTTTCGAGGACAGTCAAAACCTAGCCGACTACCATTTTCAAAAATAAAAGCAAACCGTTCATGTTTTGGCTTTTCTAGTTCATCGGTATAGTATTTTATATCTCCTGTCATCCCGAAATGGAGCAATACATTGTGGTCATTATCTAATTCTCCGAAGAGGTATTTTCCTTGTCTGTAGGAACTTAGAAATGTTCTGCCTTGGAGTTTTTCTGCGAAATCCATTCCACTGATGTCTTGGATAATCTTATCATCATGGACGACGACTTCTTGTATTTTTTGCTTTAGGGAAGTCCCATCAAAGTAGCGTTGGAAAGTATTGACTTCGGGTAGTTCTGGCATAGTATGGATTGATTCGAGTTAATTTAGCTCAAATCTAATGAATAAGGATTAAATTTCTTCTTTTACGAAGAAATAATAATGTTCTATTCTCTCCAAGGGGTTTCTTATAAAAATGGAACATCCGAGCAAATTTTGCCGTTCGATACGGTAAAATTTGTTAGGAATGTCTAGCTAAGTATTTTTTATAAGAAAACCCTTATTCTCTCCTCTTTTTTCTAAAAAATTACCCAAAATGCCGCCAAGCTAAAGCTGCTGCGCCTAAAACGCCATCATACTTTTGGCCCATATCTGAAATCATCAATTTAATCTTCCCTCGGAAGGCTTGGAAAATTCGCTTTTCCATACTTTTTTTGGTCGGAATTAATAATAAGTCTCCTGCTTTGGTTAGACCACCCGCTAAAATAATAGCTTCTGGACTGAAATAAGCGCCGGCATCTGCTAGTTTAGTCCCCAATATCTCTCCTGTGTATTCAAAGGCACGCATAGCGATTGGGTCTCCTTCTAAAGCCGCCTCTGCAATCATTTTCCCTGTTAATTCATTATAGCTATAGTCTCTTAACTGACTTGCCCTTTTCATATCTGCTAATAACTTAAATACCGTTCTTTTGATACCTGTCACAGAGGCGTAAGTCTCTAAACATCCCTTGGAACCACAGTTGCATAATCGACCGTTTGGATTGACATTTACATGCCCCATTTCACCTGCCATACCATCATGCCCTAAGAGCAATTCTCCATTTACTATAAAACCACTGCCTACGCCTGTGCCTAGGGTCAAGACAATGAAATTTTTCATCCCTTTTCCGACACCATACTCTTGTTCTCCAATAGCTACTAAATTGGCATCATTGGTGACGACTACTTGGCAACCTAATACTTTTTCAATGGACTTGACTAATGGTACAGTTTCGCCCCATTGAAAATTGACGGCTTTTTCCATGTTGCCAGTATAGAAGTTCGCATTTGGTGCACCTAAGCCAATTCCTTTGATAACTATTTCTTCTTTTATGTTTTTTTGGAGTGCTTGAAATTTTTCACTTAATTGGTTAACAAAATGGACGAAATCTTTGTCTGCAAGAGAGGGGAAAACATCCCATGCTAATACTTCTCCATCTTTTTTTACAAAACCAATTTTAGTCTGTGTTCCGCCTAAATCAATACCTAATACTACGTTAGTTGCAGCCATTTTATACAATTTCTTATTTGCTAATGCGTATTTTTATTTTTCAGCAAAAATACAAAAAAATAATTATTGTATTTTTTACACTAAGTGTAAAATTGTTATTTTTTGTTAAATTTAAGGGATAATTCAAATTATGTTTTAAAAACTACTTTAAGCGATGAATAATTTCAGAGAAATATCGGCAAGATTAGTCTTTCCTCTAGTGGCTCAAGACAAACTATTGAGAACCTACTACCGTGATTTAGTTAAAAATGAAGGTTAGAAGATTTCAAAAGGATTGAGAATATACCCAATCACATTATTTTTTATAAGCCTCTTTTTTTTTAGAAATTGGTTTTGCTCAACAGCATAATTTTTCTAATTATTCTGTGACGGAAGGTTTGGCACAATCACAGGTATCTACTATTTGGGAAGAGCACACAAATGGGAAAACAGATGGGTAGCTTCGGCACGTTTAACCCACTTGCCCAAATGTGTGCATACGGTAGGTCAGGAGACTTGAAAGATTGACTTATAAATAAAAAGTAAAAAAGTCAAAAAAGATATTAATTTTAGGGCATCAGTAATAAGAGTATGTCTAAATTTTATCGTCTTGACAACCAATATTTTACGAACCTGGCGTCACATTTAATTTCTTCCTTATCTAGATAAGCAAAAAATTAAATGCTTAGCCAGAACCCCAAACTATTGATTATCAATTAAATAAATTTTTAGACATACTCTAACGAAACGAAAAGCATGGATACAATCGTCAAAATATTTTTTGTATTTCTTCTCGCCTTTGGCTTATTAATCGTAGCACTTTGGATGTCAGATGTTCCACAAAATGCGACAGGCATCACAGATGCGGACTATAAAACCTTGGTGCATAGCGGTCAAACGGTAGCAACTACTTCAGCTACCAAATGGTTGGCCTATTTTTTTGGAATGGGTATTATCGGCATTTTTGGATTTGTCATTTTTATTGGTGGTCGAAAGAAAGAAGCTACTATTCGAAAAAAGATGTATCGAGTTTTAGCGATAGGTATGCTTTTTTATTTCCTTGTTTTCAATGCGATGACTAATTCCTGGTGGAACTATGTGGAAACCAATAGCATGGACTATTTTATGGGTATACCTAAACCCACGGCTTGGATGTTTTTTGGCCTTATGACGATTCCACTTTTTATGTCTTTTTTCTATATCACCAAATTTAAGCAATGGGTTTATACCGATGAGGATGAAGCGCGTTTTAAAGAGATTTTGGAAAATCGGCAGCAGCGAAACGGATAACTTTTTTAGTCTACTTACCATTAGTTAACCTATCTTTTAAGTAACAGGGCAGCAGCCCGAACAACTAGAAAAATTAATACATGGAAGCCTATAGAAATCCAATCATTTTAAGTTTTGTTGCCTTATATATGTTACTATGTATTGGCGTCGGTATTTGGGCATTAAGACGAACAAAATCCACTCACGATTTTTTTATGGCAGGTCGTGACTTAGGGGTTATGGTAACTGCTTTTGCGGTGTTTTCCAGCACCTTGAGTGGATTTGGATTTGTGGGCGGACCCGGTTTAGTTTATACTTTGGGAACCAGTTCGGTGTGGATGTTTGTGTGCATTATTATGGGCTATAATATTTCCTTTTTTCTTTTAGCTAAACGAATGCGACTTTTTGCAGAATTAGGTAATTCTATTTCTTTACCAGATGTCGTTGGATTACGATATGGTACTAAATCGACTAGTTTTTTAGTGTCCTTAGCCATTCTATTAGGCGTTTTAGGATACTTGGCAACGCAAATTAAAGCAATGGCGGTTGTGCTTCAAGACATATTGGTGGAGACGGATTTTCTAGTGAACATTAACTTAGAAATGTGTGTCATCATCTCTTGTTCTATACTGGTTTTTTATAGTGTGACAGGTGGTATTGTGGCTTCTGTATATTCTGATTTAATTCAAGGTGGGGTGATGATTATCGCAGCAACATTGGTTTTTATAACGGTAGTATATACTTTCGATAATGGTTTTAGTGAAATTAGCCAAACGATTCAAGAACATGACCCAGAGGCTATTGGCCCTTGGGGGACGCTAGGGATGGTAGGTTGTTTGTCGTGGTTTTTTGTCTTCGGCCTTGGTGGTTCGGGACAACCGCACGTCATCACCAAAATGATGATGTACAAAAAGGTCAGTGATGCGAGGTTTATTTTGCCTGTTTCTATTGGGGGGTATATCTTTTCTGCCTTGTTGTGGCTAGGCATTGGATTAGCTATGCGTGCCTTGGTCTTACAAGGAGTACAACCCGAATTAGAATCAGCGGATGCGGCGGCTTCTCAATTTTTACAACATTATGCGCATCCCGTATTGGCAGGAGTGGTCTTTGCTGGACTGTTTGCTGCAATCATGTCAACCGCAGATGCTTTTTTAAATATCGGAACGGCAGCAGTTATGCATGATATTCCTAAAGCAATCGGTAAAACCATTAAAAATGAGTTGTTTTGGGCTAGAACTACAACGGCATTAATTACCATTTTATCAGCGCTATTTGCTTTGTACACTGGAGATTTAATTGCTATTCTAGGTGCTTTTGGATGGGGAACTTTTGCAGCAGCCATTGTCCCCGTAGTGGTCATAGGATTTAATTGGAAAAGAGCCACACCGATGGCGGCAAATATTGCAGTAATTTCTAGTTTATTGGTCAATTTTATTATTAAAATAGGGCAGAAATATAATCCCGAAGCTTTTGCTATTCCCTATAAAATTGATGTGGGGGCTTTGGCTTTGACGGTTTCTTTGATTCTATTTATTGGAATTTCCTTGGCATCGAAACCGCCTAAACTAGACCCAGATGTGGAGGCAGTGATGGACTTGTAAATTTTTGTTATTTTCACATTGGTTTTTATTCTGAAAGTATAGAAATTGAGGTTCTGTAGGTGTAAATTTATTAAGAGAAATCATAGTGCCTTTAGGTACTAAAAATTAGTGATAACTATGAGTGAAACTTACATCAAAATCCGCTATCGTGGACGACTCAAAAACCCTAGTGATGTCTACCCGTTGACCGCTGAAACAGCAGATATTTGTCAATCGAATAATTGGACCTACAAAGTATGGGAGGAAGATTGGAACAAACCACAGACAGTAGGTTTAAATTCCTCCGCACAAGGTATGAATTTTGAAGGACACGCTCCACTTAAAGGCATTTCTTTTAGTATCGGCGAATCAGAAACAATTTGGCTTACTTTTACGCCTGATGGCTTACTCCAATCTTTAATGACTTTGGTTAATCCCACTTTCTTTTTAAATGATGAAAATTTTCCTTGGCA
>CALLVC010000536.1 GCA_938010785.1 uncultured Saprospiraceae bacterium | reverse complement strand
ATGGCACCGACTTCCATTGTGGTGACAATAGATAAACCTGGGAAATATACGGTCAATGGCAAGCCAACGCCAAAAAGAGCAGTGAAAGGAGCAATTAGTCGAACGAAACAGTCAATGGGCAACGAAGAGGGAGCGACTTTGACGATTGTAGCAGAAGTAGGCGTACCTTTTGATAAAGTAGTAGAAATGATGACGATTGCTAATGGATTAAGAATGAAAGCTATTTTGGCAACTAGGCCACCAGATAAATAAAAATTAGTTATGAATGATGAGTTATGAGTGATGAGTACGTCTCTCACTCATAACTCACAACTCATAACTCATAACTCCAACTTATGGGTTTAAAGAAAAAAAGTAAAGTAAGTGCAGAGTTTAATATGTCGTCTTTGACGGATATTATCTTTCTGTTATTAATATTTTTTATGTTGACTTCTTCTTTGATTAATCCAAATGCGATTAATTTAAAGTTGCCGAGTAGTTCCAAGGTGCGAACGCCTGCTTCCCAATCTAAATTGACGAAGGTAAGAGTTGGAAGTACCGGGAATTTTTATGTAAATGGAGGAAAGGTAAGTAAGTCTAAATTAGATAGCACCCTACGGGACCTTGCTCGAAAGAAAGGCAAAAGTGCGACGGTAGTTTTAGAATGGAGTAAAAATAAGACGGGAGTAGAGCATATGGTGACGGTGATGGATTTGGCATTAAAATATCATGTAAATACGATATTGGCTGCAGAGAAATAGTTAAAGATTTAGAATGGAGATTAGAGACCATTACATTGAGACCTGCCTACCGCAGGTAAGGAATAAAGACTTGGCATCGGTAAATATTAACTCTAAGGTGTTCACCATTGACTGAATTTCCAAAAAATGAATCTCTACTTTAGGTTCTGAATAGTTAAAGAAATCTAAAAAATAGAAATTGTTTATGTAATCATTGAATAGAAAGCATCTAATAAGCAACTAAACAATGATAATAGAAAAGTTGATTTGTATTGGCGAAAAGCCAATAATCAATAATTAATAATTCCACCTGTCGGTAGACAGGCAATCAACTAAAAAACATGACAGAAATAACCGTAGATCAGATAGAGGAGAAAAATAAAAGGAAAGGCTTTTACACTAGTCTTTTCTTGCATTTGGCCTTATTAATATTGGCTTTATTGCCATTATTAACTTTCCCAACCCCTCCTCCTGGGCAAGAAGGGATTTTGGTGAATTTAGGGATGCCTGATGTTGGACAAGGGGAAGAAAATGCCCCACCTGCAAAGGCAGTCGAACCTATTAAATCAGAGCCAACCCCTCCGCCACCACCAGAACCTGAACCAGAAGTGGAACCTGAGCCAGAGCCAACCCCTCCTGAGCCCGAACCAATTCCGGAACCAGTAGTAGACCCAACACCACCAAAAGAGGTGATAACGGATGATAACTCTAAAGAAATAGCCTTGCAAAAGGAGCGGGAGCGGAAAAAAAGAGAAGAGGACAGAGAACGTCGATTAGAAGACGAAAAAAAGAAACGAGAACAACGGGAAGCAGATAGAAAAAAACAAGCAGAAGCAGAAGCGGACGCTAAACGTAAAAAAGCACAAGAAGAAGCGCGTAAAAAAGCAGAGGCGAAAGCAAAAGCAGATGCAGAACGACGAGCAGCAGAAGCAGCAGCAAAGGCAAAAGCAGAGCGAGAGGCAGCAGCTAAAGCAGAAGCGGACGAACTTGGAAGTTTATTTGGCGGCGGCAGTGGAAGCGGAAAAGGAAAGACAGGTTCTTCTGGCAACCAAGGGGACCCCAATGGTGACCCTAATTCTAGTAATTTAGAAGGCGTCAGTGCAGGTGCAGGAAGTAGTGTCGGTGGAGGACTAAGAGGAAGAGGTATTTTGAATGCGCCAAAAGTGAACGATGATTATAATAGACCAGGGATTATCGTCATTAAAGTTTGTGTAGATGGTAATGGACGGGTGACCTCTGCTACTTATACACAAAAAGGCTCTAATTCAGCGAATAGCACCTTGAAAAGGATTGCTATTAAAAATGCGAAGGCATATAAGTTTTCTAAAGGAACAGTAGATAAGCAATGTGGAGAAATTACTTATAACTTTAAAGTGAAGTAAATAATAAGTACTGCGTGTGCTAAATTAAATTAATTACCATTTTAAACTGGTCCCCCGAGCGCAGCTACGCTGCTATAAAAGGGATGTTAAGGGTGAGCAAACCGATGTTTTTCATTGAAAAACATTGGTTTGCTCACCCTTAAAAATCCCCTAGTTGAGCTCGCGTAGCGAGCGAGACAAAACTTAACACAATTTTTGTTACACGATAGTAAATTGTAAGATTTAAATAATCGCAACGAGAAAAGGGTAGGGCAGCAGTTCTACCCTTTTTTAATTAGACTTATTTGTTAGATTTAGTTTTCTGCTAAGAAAGATTTTAGTATTTTTATTAAAACAAAATGAGAAAACTATGTCTAGACGAGATTTTATCCACGTAGCGGTTAGAGAGGCTTTAGAGAATGATGGGTGGCAGATTAACTATGATCCATTGATTATTGATTTAGTGACTGAAAAATTAAAACTTGAAATTGATATAGGAGGAGAGAAGATAATGAGGGCAACAAAAAATAAAAAAGAAGTAGCTATTGAGATTAAATCTTTTGGTATAGTTTCTACCATTACTGCTTTTCACACTGCTTTAGGACAATATTTGAATTATCGGGATGCGATGGAATATGGAAACTATCCACAAGAACTATATTTGGGAGTGAGTGAAGAAGGATTTAACAAATTAAGAGAGTCTAGTTTCATTATGACCCAAATGGAAAAATATAGATTTAATTTGGTAATTATTAATGTCAATACAAAAAAAATACTACAATGGATAAAACTGAGAAATATCAAAATGCAATAACATCTTTTTTAAACGAGCAAGGTTTACTTAAAATTTATAAAAAGCCTAAAGTTAAAAGTAGGGTTATTATTGATAAAGAAAACAATCAATTTCTTCTGGTTTGGACGGGTTGGCATGAAGCTAGTTATATTCATCGACTTTGGTATCATTTTGAGATTATCGATAATAAAGTTTGGATTTTACATAATTCAACGGATGTAGAAGTGGATAAAGAACTAATTGAAAAAGGTATTCCGAAAACCGATATTATTGGAGCTTTTGTACCAGAGTATCTTCGAGACGCTGCCTAATTTTAAAAGGTAATTATCTTTTTAAAAAGTAATTTTCCCCGTTTCTTTGCACCATGCTAAGTCTCCATCAACAATATCAAGCAACGCTTGACCATCTATACAAGCAACTACCTATGTTTCAAAGGGTAGGGAAGGCAGCGTTCAAAAAAGACCTGACCAATATTATTGCGCTTTGTGAACAGCTAGGGCAACCGCACGAAAAATTTCCCAGTATCCACATTGCAGGAACAAACGGTAAAGGTTCGACGACCCATTTAATAGGTGCCATGCTGCAAGCTAGTGGCTTAAAAGTAGGTTTTTACACTTCGCCCCACTATAAAGATTTTAGAGAACGGATAAAGATTAATGGGAAACTGATAGGCAAGCGGCAGGTTGTCAATTTTGTAGAAAAACACAAAGGCACTTTAGAAAAAATTAGACCTTCTTTTTTTGAAATAACGGTAGCCTTGGCGTTTGACTATTTTGCACAACAGAAAGTAGATATTGCTATCATAGAAACAGGATTAGGGGGGCGATTAGATTCTACCAATATTATCACGCCTTTACTGTCGGTCATTACCAATATTAGTTTTGACCATCAACAATTTTTAGGCGATACGTTGCCACTCATTGCGGGTGAAAAAGCAGGGATTATAAAAGCTAAAGTACCTGTAGTGATTGGTGAAACGCAAAAAGCAACCAAGGCTGTTTTTGAAAATACTGCCAAAGCTAAAAAGTCTCCTATCGTTTTTGCAGATAAAAACATCAGCGTAGTAGAAAGAGAAGTGAAAGCACATCACACCAAATATTATGTCAAAGGGAGAGTCTACAATTTTAATAACCTCTCGGTGAATTTAATGGGGAATTATCAACAAAAAAATATTTGTACTGCTTTGCAAGCGATTGCCATATTTAATGAAATTTCCGATTTCCCAAAAGTAACGGAATCCAATATCCAAGAAGGATTAGGTAATTTAAAGGAGCTAACTTATTTTTTAGGCCGCTGGCAAAAATTAGGAGAAAATCCAACCATCATTTGCGATAGCGGACATAATCAAGCGGGCGTTAAACTGATTTTACAGCAATTAGAAAAGATGGACTACGAGCAATTACATTTTGTCATTGGAATGGTCAATGATAAAGATATAGGAAAGATATTGAAAATGTTGCCAAAGGAGGCTCGCTATTATTTTGTGAAAGCCAATATCCCTAGAGGATTGGTCGCGGATAAATTGCAAGCAAAAGCAAAAGAATATGGTTTGAAAGGTCGAAGATATAGTTCTGTGAAAAATGGTTTGAGGGCAGCTAAAAGAGCAGCAGCGGAATCGGATATGATTTTTGTGGGCGGAAGTACTTTTGTGGTGGCAGAGGTGGTGTGAGTTGTGAGTTGTGAGTTGTGAGTTGTGAGTTGTTAATAGCCAAGCACATTGCCATTGAAACTGGGAATGTTCAGAAAAGTGTGTCATCTAAAAACTAGTAGTAGCAAATACAAAAAATGCCGTAGCGAACAATTCACTACGGCATTTTTTGTCAATCAAACAATCACACAATCATTCTAACTATACTTCTTAATCTCACCAGATTTAACTCTTGCGAAGTAATCTTTCAGGTCTGCTTTTACCTCAGGCGCTAGGAAATAAAGTCCTAGTACATTCGGGAAACACATGGCAAAAATCATGGCATCGCCGAAGTTAAATACAGAAGAAGAGCTTACAGCAGAACCTACAACGACCATGATACAGAAAATTAATTTATAAATATTTTCTGAAGTTTTAGATTCACCAAACAAATAAGTCCAAGCTTTTAGACCGTAATAAGACCATGCAATCATCGTAGACAAAGCGAATAAGATAACTGCCATAGCTAAGACTGGTGGAAACCAAGGAATAACAGAAGCAAAAGACCTAGAAGTCAAGGCAATTTTTTCCGCATCATTAGCTAAAGCAACAGAAGCTTCTGGCGCGTTTTGCGTAATGATAATGACCAATGCCGTCATCGTACAAACAACCACCGTATCAATGAAAGGTTCTAATAAAGCAACGACACCTTCACTAATCGGCTCATCTGTCTTAGCTGCTGCGTGAGCAATAGAGGCAGAACCAATACCGGCTTCGTTGGAGAAAGCGGCTCTTTGTACACCTATCATTAATACACCAACAAAACCACCGAAGGCTGCATGTTTGCTAAAAGCACCTCTAATGATTTCGCCGAAAGCCCAAGGAATATCCGTAAAGTGATAACCGATTACGATGATAGCACCTAATAAGTATATACCGACCATGAAAGGAACAATCTTATCTGTAACGTTGGCAATACTTTTGATACCACCAAGAATGACAATACCTACTAGGACAGCCATTGCTGCTCCAAACATCCACTCATTTCCATAGAAAAAACTTTCAGTACCACCTGTTACTGTTACTAATTGAGAGGTTGCCTGATTGATTTGTACCATATTTCCTCCACCGAAGGAGCCACCAATACAAGCAATTGCAAATAAGACGGCTAGTGCTTTTCCAAGCATACCAACACCTGCTCCTCGCTTTGCTAATCCTTCACTCAAATAATACATTGGACCACCAGAAACAGAGCCATCAGGTAATTCTTTTCTATACTTCAAGCCTAAAGTACATTCTACAAACTTGGAGGACATACCAAATAAACCAACCAATATAATCCAAAAAGTAGCACCAGCTCCACCTAAGGAAATTGCCAAAGCAACACCTGCAATATTACCTACACCTACTGTTCCTGATAAAGCTGTTGCCAAAGCTTGGAAGTGAGATACTTCACCTGGGTCACTTGGGTCATCATATTTTCCTCTAACTACATCCAAAGCATGTTTAAATCCCCAAAAATTAACGAAGCCATTATAAATAGTAAAAAATAATGCTCCGATTACTAACCAAATCAAAACAAACGGACGGCGACCAATTACAGGGAAATTGACTTCAAAAAAGACCGCATTAAAGATAGCATCTAAAACACCTTCAATGGATTCCCAGAGTGTACCAGTTAAAAATAAGGCAGATTCTAAACCTTGCGCGAAGGTCAAAAATGGGGCACAAAGCATTAAGGTAAAAGCTAATATTTTCTTACTCATAAAAATAAAGGTTAAGGTTAAGGCAGGTTTGATGGGTATTATAAAAAATAGTTGATTGCATCACTGCCAAGATAGTAGTAAATGTTCTTACTTTAAAAACGTACCCAAAAGTAGGTTTTTTTAAGCATTCTTTTTGCAAAGAATAATACGACAGACACTAAAAATGGCTTGAAGGTATCCACAAATTTTATTTTTTTCAAACGAATTGGCTAGGAAATTGAAGATTTAGTAAAAAAAAGTAATAGGAGAGCAAGAAAAAAATAACCTACCCCAATAAATAACCAATTACACTTTGAACCTTAGGCAGCAAAGTGACTAGTGATTGGTTTAAGCGCAGAGCTACAACGTCTAATCCACTAACCACTTACAACTAACCACTTACAACTCCTTAAAAGGTTTCCGTTGAACCCAATCAATGGTTGGATTAAAATAAGCGAGGATAGGTGTGAAAAGGGTGTTTTTCAAAGAGTTGGTGTGTTTCCCTAAATAAAACAAATCGACAGGGGCAGCACCGACAGAGCTTTTAATTTCCAAAGCAGTTCGAGCAAAATTGATGTAACCAGCTTTATTTTCAATACCTTCTTTGATTAAATCATAAAGGATATTGAGGTAGACTTGGTACTTACGGTTGGTCTGATTGTCAAAGCCAAGAAAATGAGCTTCTAATTCTTCCTGATTTCTAAAAGTGGTATAAAAAGCAACCATTTCATTGTCTACGAAATAACCATAGAGTCGGAATTTTTCGGGGAAATGAACTTTGAAATTTAGGAAATATTCACCATCGAGGGTAACCACATTAAATCCAGCACCTTCGGCGATACATTTATACAATTCATCAATTTTAGGCAGAAAAGCTTTAATAGATTCTAAACTTAATTCTCTTTTTTCAATGACTGCCCCTTTTTTAAAAGCTCTTTTTGCACGGACTCGATATTTCGAAGTCATGGCCGCCAGATAGTCGTCAAAGGATGCCCACTCTTTGCGAAGGTTAAGAATCATCTTAGGTTGAATAGAAAATTCCTTATAGTCCGTACCTAAGTCAGGATGAAGCATTGTTTTTCGAGGTGCATCTAAATCTTTGATAAGCACCAATGAAATATGTTCGCCTTCTTTTTTACATTGATTTTTTAATGCCTCCATGCCTTCTTTTAGCAGGTTGCCTTGCGTTTTTTGGTCTATATCGGGAGAGAAGTGACTACCGTGTTCCCCCGTTAAAAGAATGTTACCACAAAAAAGCGCATTCATGTCAGCTACTTTAAGGATAGTATTATTCAATTTTTGGCGAAAGGAAGAAAGGGTAGGGTCCGTTAAAGCTTCCCTAATTTTTAATTCAGAAATCTGACAATAGGCTAGCCCAATAGGTGTTTGATTTTTATAAAAAACCAAGTACCGAAAATGCATATCTCCCGGTGGACGGGATTCCATAAATGTTAGATAAGGAACTTGAAGGAACTCATCGTGAGTAGGAGCAATTAATTCCCAGTGACTGGAAATATCGACTATAGATTTAGCAATACCGAGTTGGTAGGCTCCCTTTAGCAGAGGGAAAACAATCGTTTCGTCTTTACTTTTCGTATTGATACTAGTAGCTATTTTCAGGCACATAGATGCTTAATCAAACCAATTAATAAAACAAAAGTCTACAAGTAATTAAGGAAAATTATTATTAAATCTAGACCTACGTTAAAATCAAAATTCGTGAGTTTGATTTTTGAAGAAATTTTAGTGACTAGAAAAATGGTTAAGAAACTGACATATTTTTTTCTTGTCATCTAGGTGTAATACAACCAATTAACGCCACGAAAATAGGAAAGTTCGATGAAAAAAAAGTTTAATTGTTAAGAATGTGACAGAAGTTTTGATATTTAATTTTAAGAAGTTGATAGTCAGTTAATTACGATATTGTTTTTTTGAATAATAATTCTCTTAATCTGGAAGAATAGTATCTAAACCTGATTTAAGAAAGAGGTAAGGGTTGCCTTAGAATGAGTTAAGCCTAATTTTTTCTCAAACGGCTACGAGCTACTTTTTCATTTTTTTTTAACATTGTTCAATAAAAGCTATTTTTTTTGAAGCATTAAACAAGGGCTGGTCTACTGATTAAAAAAGAAGAAATGGTTGAATAAAAAGGACATCAAATTTCGAGAAGTGTTCGAGTAAAGTATGATTGCTCCTAAAATAATTCGGTCCCTATTACTGGATAACGGGAAGTTATCCAGTAATTTTAAAGGATTCTTTCTTAATCATACTTTAATCAAGCAGCTCTAAATTTCGAAGTTTAAAATTTATTCGTTGAATTGAGTTTATTTAATAATCCTTATTCCTTTGTCACCATGAAATTATTGGTTAACCAACTGATAATTTTATTTCTCACCTCATTATCTTCATAGGCCCAACTAACAGCTTTTAAATGAGAGCCATTTGGAATCGTATAGAAATCGGTTGTAGCCATATTTAAAGGAGTCAATTTTTCAACAAAATCAGCCGTACCTTGATAATTAACTAAACCATCTTGAGTTCCATGAACTACTAGTATCGGTTTGTCCAATTCCTTTGATAAATGGTGCATTGGAGAGGCCTCTTTAAAGGATTTCTCTGTTCGTTTACCAGCATAATTGGCTAAGACAAAAGAATCGGTCATACCCTCCAAATTGACAGGTGCACCACAAAGTAAAGCGCCGACAAAATGTGATTGTGAAAATCCAGTATCTGCTAATAAGCTATGGTCTAATAATAACAATCCAGCTAAATTACCCCCTGAAGACATCCCTCCCAAGATTATTTTTTTGTGCAACCAGCCTTTAGTTTTTAAGATTTCATAGACCTTTTTCAAAGTAAGTATTAAATCTTCTCGAATTTCCTGGTAGCTGTACAAGGGTAATTTCCGGTGAGACGGCATAATAACTGGATATCCCAATGCTCCAAATAATTTTGCTCTATCGCTGAACACTTCGGGGGTGCCAAAAGTCCAACCTCCTCCATGATAAAAAATGATAATTTGGTCTTGGGTTATTTTTTGGGGTTCGAACCAACATAAATACTGTTTTTTGTGAGGACCGAATGTGAATTTTTTGTGAGGATAGACCCCAGTCTTTATTCTACCCGAAGTCACCTTATAGGCATGATGCGGAAAATATTTCACCTCTTTTAAAACTTCTTTTATTAGTTTTAAAGATAACATATTGTTTTTATTCTTTACTTATCCAACCATTTTTTAAAATCACTCACCCTATCTCGACTAACAATTGTTTCTAATTCAGTAGGAGGGGATAATTCCAACTTAAGCCGACTGTTGAAATAAGTATGAATTTTTTTAATGGAGGGTAGGTGAGTAATAATTTTACGGTTGATTCTGAAGAAGTCCTTAGGGTCAATTAGTTCTACTAATTGGTCTAAGGTATAGTCCAAGTTGTGTCGTTTTCCATTGTGTTGGCAGGCAAAAATCAAGCCTGCATCAGAATAAAAATAAGCGATATCACAGACTTTTAGATAGGTCAATTGTTGTCCGATTTTCACTAAAAACCGTTCTTTATATTCTTTTTTTGTTAAGGTTTGTAGGAGTTGGTCAATAGCTGAACTATTAATGATTTTGCCCCCTTTTTGGGTATATTTATCATATTGACAAAGGGCCTTATCCAGTTCATCTGGGTCAATAGGTTTTAATAAATAATCTAAACTATTTACTTTGAAGGCTTGTAAAGCGTAGGCATCATAGGCAGTGGTGAAAATAATAGGAGAAGTAACTTCCGTTTGCCCAAAAATTTCAAAACTAACCCCATCGGCTAGTTCTACATCCATAAAAATGAGGTCAGGTTTTTTATAGGTCTCCAACCATTCTACTGCTCCTTCTACTGAATCCAAAACTTCAATGATTTCACAATCAGGCCTACAAGTTGTAACCATTTTGGTTAATCTTTTAGCAGCGGGTTTTTCATCTTCAATAATTAGAACTTTCATTTATTCAAGGTGATGAGGTAGTAAGGTAATAAGGTTTATGAGGTTTAAAAACTGCAAACTGCAAACTGCTTAGGAATGATGAATTAATAAATTACGTTTTTATACGCCGTTACCTGCCTGCTGGCAGAGGCAGGTTTTTTCTTTATACAAGGCATGAACCCGTAAGGTTGAACCTCGCAAGAGGATGGGCCAACAAGTAGAAGAATGCAAGTTTATTATTTCACCATTCCTTACCTATTGCTTACTCCATTTTTTGACATTAATAACCATGTTTTGTTCTAATTGGTTCAGTTGAAAGCGAGCAACATCATATTTTGGGGCACCCCACTTACTTCGGGCATTATTGGAGAATCCGTAGGGTTCGGTAGGAACTCCGAAAAAATTACTATCTAATTTTTGATTACCATTCACATCATGATAAACGGCGACAGAATATTCTCCATGTGGCAAGTTAGGAAAACTTATTTTTAAAGTACCCATTTTTTCTACCAAAGCTATCTTTGAAGCGACTGCTTTATCATCTTTGAGGAAGTTCTCTTCTCCTTCAAATACAGCTACCATAATGTTACCAGTAACTTTTTCGATATTTTGAATGCTTAAATTTAAGGTACTTGAGTCGATAGGAGCGTAAGTGGTAATAGTCACTAATAAAAGCGTACTTACTATAGAAAGTATTTTTAAAACAGTCATTATTCAGAATTATTGAGTGAGGAAGACGTATCCCTTCAAAACTAAAAGGTTTGAAGTCTAATTAAATCAGCCAAAGAAGGCATATTATATTCGTTAGTGATTCTATCAAAAATATAATCAATAGCGTTGACACCAAGTTTTGCTGCTGTTTCAACAACAGACATAAACGCATCTTGAACTTGCGTTCCTTTAGCTGACATGGTGTGTAAAGAAATATCTCTTTTTCGGACTTTCCTTCTTACAGCTAATTCTGCACAATTTAACTGACCACTATAAAGTCGCCGCTCACTTTTTGAATAGTAGAGGGGGACTTTGAAAAGTGTATTATTTCTTTTGAAAATGATATAAGCCCCTCAATCACTTCAACTTCCGCCGATTATTAATATACCCCCGCCATTTATCCAAACATGCCTGAAAATCTTCTGGCAATTCTGATTCTAATAATATTTCTTCGCCAGTAGTTGGATGCTGAAAGCCGATTAATCGAGCGTGCAAAGCTTGTCTGGGCAATAATTTAAAGGCATTATCAACGAATTGCTTATACTTATTATAAACCGTTCCTTTCAAAATTCTATCGCCTCCATATCGTGCATCACTGAATAATGGATGCCCCAAGTATTTCATATGGACTCTAATTTGGTGGGTTCTTCCCGTTTCTAATCGACACTTTATAAGGGTCACATAGTACATCCGTTCAAGGACTTCGTAGTGGGTAATTGCCCGTTTGCCTTGGTCTCTTTCTGGATAGACGGTGTATTGGATTCTGTGTTTTTCATGTCGGCCGATAAATTCATCAATAGTTCCTTTATCTTCTTCCACATCTCCCCATACCAAGGCAACGTATTCTCTTTGCACCGTGTGGTCAAAAAATTGCTTGCCTAAGTTAGTCATTGCTTCGGGGGTCTTGGCGACCACCATCAAACCAGAGGTATCTTTATCAATTCTATGGACAATCCCCGGTCTATCCGCAAACTCTTCATCTTTTAAAGGCAAGCCTTTTTTGATATAATGTAAGAGCGCATTAACCAAAGTGCCAGAATAATTGCCAATACCAGGATGCACCACCATTCCTGCTGGTTTATGAACCACTAATAAATCATCATCTTCATGCCGAATGTCTAATGGAATATCTTCTGGAGTATATCTTTCTGCAAAACCATCAGGTTTTTTCAAAAATACTGTAATTACATCCAAAGGTCGGACCTTATAATTCGCTTTAATCTCTTTGGCATTTACTAAAAGTAAGCCTTCTTTAATAGCGTTTTGTATTCTGGAACGAGATACTTTTTCTAAATGGTCCATGACAAATTTATCAATCCGAATAGGGGATTGATTTCTGTCTACATATAATTTGACTTGCTGCTGATTGCCTTCTTGTGTTTCTTCTTTTTTCATGCCGCTGCTGTTGTTCTAGGTTTATGGACTTAATTAATTTATTTGCCCTCAATTTAAGTGCAAAAGTACAGTTTTAAGTTTATATCGTTTTTGTCTAAAAGATAATTTTCTACCTTTAAGGACTATTCCTCTAACTTAATAACGATAAAAAAATAAGGTGGACATCTTTGGGTAGTGAATTTTGTAGCTAGACGAGGCATGAACCCGCAGGGGTGGGAAGCCTACAGGCATAGCCTTAGCTATGTCGAGTATTTTCAACGAAGTATAGCTACAAAATTCACAGCCAAGTTGTTCAAGTTATTCTTTTACCGTTACTTAGTTCCGTAAATGCCAGTTATCTCTAATAATAAAATAGGTACTACTCATGCAGCCTTGCCTATTTTATTTCTTTTAGCCCCACTGGTTTTACCAAATCAATAAACATCGTATCAAAATGAAAAATATTTTTTATTACCCTTTAGTTTTGATAATTCCATGCCTTCTTGGCTGCAATACAGTTAAAAAGCAAGCCGAAACATCTAAGCCTAAACCGAATATTCTTTTTATTCTGGCGGATGATTTAGGCTATACCGACCTTAGTTGTATGGGTAGCACCTTCTACGAAACACCCAATATTGATAAAATTGCTCAAAAAGGGATGATTTTTACCAATGGCTACGCAGCTTGTCAAGTATGTAGCCCTTCGAGAGCTAGTCTGATGACTGGAAAATCACCTGCTCGACACGGCATCACGGATTATATTGGAGCGCCGATTGGCGAAGATTGGAGACGCTGGAAACGATTTACCAAAGCCTTACCACCTAAATATAAAGACCATCTGCCTCACGAATATACGACGATGCCGGAAGTGCTTAAAAATAACGGATATAGTACCTTTTTTGCTGGAAAATGGCATCTTGGTAACGAAGGGTCGCATCCAACCGACCATGGCTTTGACGAGAATCAAGGCGGATATCATCAAGGAGGTCCTTATAGTGGCGGCTTCTTTTCGCCTTTTAACAATCCCCAAATGGAAGATTATCCCGAAGAAAAAGGGATGAGCCTTTCGATGAAGTTGGCTAAAGAAACAAATGCATTCCTAGAAGAAAATAGCGCAAAGCCTTTTTTAGCGTACCTTTCTTTTTATGCTGTACATGCACCCATACAAACCTCCGAAGATAAATGGAATAAATACAGAACCAAAGCAGAACAACAGGGAATAGCGACGAATGGATTTGAAATGGAAAGAAGAATGCCCATCCGAAAGCACCAAGACAACCCAGTTTATGCAGGCTTGATTGAGCAGATGGATGATGCCGTGGGGCAAGTTTTGATGACTTTAGAACGATTAGGCTTGGCTGAAAATACGATTGTCATTTTTACCTCAGATAATGGTGGAGTTACTTCTGGTGATAATTTTTCTACTAATTTAGCGCCGCTTCGAGGAGGAAAAGGCTATCAATGGGAAGGAGGTCTACGCGTGCCTTATTTGATGTACGTTCCCTGGATGGCACATAATGGCAAGAAGGACGATACTCCTGTGATTGGTATGGACTTTTTTCCTACTATTTTAGATTTGGCGGAGATTCCCTTACGCCCAGATTTGCACAATGATGGATTTAGTTTAAAACCGATATTAGAAGGTGGTGAAATTGCTAATAGAGAGCTGACTTGGCATTATCCTCATTACGGCAATCAAGGCGGTGACCCTTCGGCAGTGATTCGAAAAGGGGCATATAAACTGATTCGGTATTATGAAGATGGACAGGAAGAATTATATAATTTGACAAATGATATTGGGGAACAGGAAAATATTATTGAAAAATACCCAATGGTGGCCACTGCTTTGAGTAAAACTTTGACCAAGGAATTTTCCGATTTACCCGTTTTATACCCCAGTCTTGACCCACAGTTTGATGCAGATTCCTTTCAATTAAAATATCGCTATTTTGAAACGACGTTGATGGAAAGATTGGAAAAACAGCGAAAAGACTTTTTTAGAAAGGATTGGCAGCCGAATAAAGATTGGTGGGGAAGTAAGATTACGATTGATTGATTGATTGATTGATTGATTGATTGATTGATTGATTGATTGATTATTGATTACCGTCAACAGTGAACCAATAGCCATTTGAACTTGATACTTGATACTTGAATTTGAACTTGATACTTGAACTTGATACTTGAACTTGATACTTTCTCGGCAAAGCCTCTTGATAACTTAGCAAAACTATTGATATATCGCCATAATTCTTAACAATAAATTAATATAGATAGGTAAAGTGCTTAAAAAGGAAATGTTTTCTTTGTGTATTGATTAAAGAATATTAGGCTATTGTGCAAAAATTATATTACGAATAAGTCTTTACTCCAATCTATTAGGAGTTTCTACTATCCTTCTTTTTGCTACTTTTTTTGTAGCCCAATTTTCAACAAAAAAGTAACAACACCAACTTTAGTTCATGGATCCAATGATTATTATGTGGCTAGGTTTTATCCTTGCTGCTTATTCCGTTGTCGGAAACGACGTTATTCAAACCCTAGGTACTTTCCTCGCTTCTAATGAAAAGCGCCCTTGGTACGTTTTGTGGCTTTTTGCAGGTTCTATTTTGACGGCTACTCTGGTCTATGGCTGGGTGCAAAATGGTGGAGATGTCTCTTATGGACGATTAATTGGTGATGCTGAAAAAGGGTTTACTATGGCTAATCCTAAATATACCGAACCCATTAATATTGATAATTTTGGATGGGCTTATGTGCTACCACCTATGGTGCTACTTATTGTTACCAGAATTGGTATACCTGTCAGTACTTCCTTCTTAATATTGACCTTTTTCCAACCTAAAGGTTTGTATGACATGGTCGTCAAATCTATGTCGGGTTATTTAGTAGCCTTTGTAACGGCTATTGTTTTATACATTTTTATTACCAAAAGTTTAGAAAAACGTTTTGCTAGTACGGAGATGTCTGCGGCTAGCCAACGCAATTGGACTATTGCTCAATGGGCTTCTACTGGTTTTTTATGGACCCAATGGTTGGCGCAAGATTTTGCAAATATCTATGTGTATTTACCGCGTGCGGTTAGTGGTCAGACATTAGCTATTTCTTTAGCTATTTTATTGGCGATGTTAGCTTACATTTTTTATTCCAAAGGTGGCGCTATTCAATCTATTGTTAAAGCAAAGTCCAATACAACTGATATCCGTTCGGCTACTTTTATTGATTTAACTTTTGGTTTCTTGCTCTTATTTTTTAAAGAATTGAATAATGTTCCGATGAGTACCACTTGGGTATTTTTAGGATTATTAGCTGGTCGTGAAATTGCTTTACGATATAATCTTTCAGGAAAAGTAGGGAAAGAAACGATGGGTGATTTGGGCAGAGATTTAGGAAAAGTCTTTTTTGGTTTAGTGATTAGTATTGGCTTAGTCTTTTTCATTAGAGCTATCAATGGAGAGGAAATTTGGGTTTGGTCTTAGTTAAGGAACGACGAAAGAATAAATGTACATTTTTGAATTGCCTTTTTTGCTTCTAAGGCATCCCGTCCGCGTTGCGGTTCATAAAAGATAAAGATTCCCTGAATCTTCTTCTTTTATTCATGTTGAAAATACCTGCCTCTGCCGGCAGGCAGGCTCGCCGTAGCTACGGCTATGCCTGCGTTTTTCGCCTTGTTAGAACCAAAAAATGCTAACTCAAAACCCGCCTGCCTGAGTGTCGGGCAGGTTTGAACACTTATTTCTACCTCGTTCCTAATAGCTCAATGATTGAATGTGTAAATTAAAAAATGATTGCAACGATAGGTGACATACTTAAAGTTCTGGGTTCGCTCGCATTTTTCATCTACGGGATGAAAATAATGAGTGAAGGCATCCAAAAAGCTGGTGGTGTACAGCTGAGGAAAGTGTTGTCTATGATGACGCGCAATCGATTTTTAGGGGTGCTTTCTGGTTTTTTAGTAACTGCTTTTGTACAATCTTCTTCTGCTACTACGGTGATGACCGTCAGTTTTGCGAACGCGGGGTTGTTGTCTTTATTGGAAGCTGCAGGATTAATTTTGGGCGCTAATATTGGGACAACCATTACAGGTTGGATTATTTCCGTACTTGGTTTTCAAGTTAAACTACATACCCTTTCTATTCCTATTTTTGCAATCGCAGTTCCACTCTTATACATTAAAAAGGGAAAAATTAGATTTTGGGGAGATTTTTTAATAGGTTTTGGGATTCTCTTTTTAGGCTTACAATTTTTACAAGAAAGTATTCCAACTTTACAAAATGATTCGAAGGTCCTTGCCTTTTTATCTGCTTATGCCAATTGGGGTTTCCTTTCAGGTTTGTTGTTTATATTTTTTGGCGCTGTTACGACCGTCATTGTTCAATCTTCTAGTGCTGCGATGGCACTCACTTTGGTTATGTCTGCCAATGGTTGGATTCCGCTAGAAGTAGCGGCCACTATGGTTTTAGGTCAAAATATAGGGACAACAGCAACCGCTGAAGTTGCTGCTTTGGTAGGCAATGTGTTTGCTAAGCGAGCTGCTAGAATTCATAGCTTATTTAATATACTAGGCGTTGCTTGGATGTTTTTAATCCTGCCGTTTTTTTTAGAAATATTAGATAATATTTTACAGCAAACTATTTATACTAACTCTGCTTATACCGACGCTAGAAATGTGCCATTAGCCTTGTCGGCTTTTCATACTATTTTTAATATTCTAAATGCGATAATTTTTATTGGCTTAATTCCTTGGCTGGTTAATTTAGCTTCTAGAACGGTTAAGTCTAGAGGGGAAAAAGATGAAATTAATCGCTTGGATTATTTAGCTTCGACTGTGTCGATTTCTGAATTGTCTATTTTAGAAGCACAAAAAAAAGTAGCTCACTTTGGAGAAGTTACTGGAAGAATGACCACTTTTATTCGTAAAATGCTGTTCTCTATAAATGTAGATGAACCAGAGGCAATGATGGGGAAAATCCAAAAATATGAGAACATCACCAATCGAATAAATTTAGAATTGACGGATTATTTAATCAAAATTTCTAAAGAAGACGTCACTTCTAAAACTGCCTTTAAGATTAAAGGTTTGATTGATAGCTGTAGTGAATTAGAGCGAATTGCCAATATTTTTCACCAAATGGCAGGAACTATTGAACGTAAAAGAGCAGAGAAAATATGGTTTAACCAACAGCAACGTACCCGATTAACGGAACAGTTAGATTTGATAAGTACTTCGTTTGGTATCATGAATGAAAATCTAGTTACTGCCCCCGATAATCCTCATGGAAAGGAGAAAGCCAAGCAAATTGAAGACCAGATTAATGCCCAAAGAGACTTAATGAGACAAGAAAGTCAAGATATAACTAACAATCAAGACTATAACGTCCATAGTGAATTGATTTACCATAATTTATTTTCTTCTTTGGAAAGAATCGGTGACCATTTGTATAATATTTCTAATGCAGTTATCGCTTAATCTACCTTGGATGGCCCAAATATAATATTAACGACTTTTCGTTCGCCCTGTTGGTTGGTTCAAATGTGATTGATAGCCAGTACTTTATATAGAGCCAGCCAAATAAATTTGGCGGCTACACTTAACTTTGACCATTTGTGGTCAGCCTGTACCGTCCACCGTCCACGAGCTAATCCAACACTCCATTTTATTTCTATAAGCTTCGAGTAACACAAATTCCTTATTTTTGTGCGATTCTTTCTTTGCAAAAAAATAGCATCAACTCGAATGGTCAGAATATATTTTATACTACTCCTTTCTTTTTTTACCCTATCGGCAGTCGCCCAAGAATTAATTCCTTTGACGAGTCCTGCTATGGATAAGCTGTTTTTTGATAAAAGTAATATTCCTATTGTAAAAGGACGATTGCTAAATTATTCGCCTGCTGAGTTTCGAAATATTCGACTTGACTATAAAATCACTGTTCCTATTGAAGGGAATCAAGTTTCTAGAATAGCTAAGATTCAGGCGGATGGTTCTTTTGAGTTGCCACTTAATCATACCTTCCCTTACCAACAAATACGTTTAGAATTAGGCCCTTATTATGTTGGTGAAATCATTGCTAATGATTCTCTATTTATTGAGTTTGATATGGCGCAATTGCAACTTGACCCTATCCAATATATTGGAAAAGGGGTGCAATTTAGTGGAAAAGATGCAGGAATTAATGTTTACACCAATCGGTTTCATAATTTCGAGAACCGCAAAAAAGGGGATTTTTATATAGCTAGGCAGAAATTGGTGATGAATAATCAATTAGACTTATCCCAACAGTTTGCTCAATTTGAAGTAGTCTATAAAGTTTGGGATGACTTGATGGCGGAGTATATAGCAACCTATCCTTCTGAATATGAATGGGCGATACAAAACGAGCGATATTCTGACTATTATGCTTGGCTTTTTACGATGTATTGGCAAAAAGAAATGCCCGATGATTTATTGGCTAAAGCATTGGCACATCAACCACTTTTGGTTAGTCAACATGGGATGACCTATTATAAATATTTGTGCCGATTGATGAAATTAGTCACGCCCTCTGAAAACTTTGAATTGACGCAAAATGTCTTATACGATAGGGTAGTAGGCGAAGAAAATCTCCTAGACTTGCAAGTTTTTCTTACTCAATATGAATTGAAAATACAGGAAAAGCCATATGATGATTTAGTTTATCAAAGAGGTGTTCGACAATTTGTAAATACGAATAAAGAAGAATTAAAGGAAGCTAGATTGGATGTATTCGCTAGAAATATAATGAAGTTAGATACTCGACTATCAGATGTCCTAAAATTATTTGGTGCGCCTTATAATAAGTGGAAAAAGAAAAAATACTACACTAAATTTTTACCACTTACAGCCACTGGTTGGGTCAGTACTTTTATGATAGAGAAAGTAGGCATCATTGAAGATTATACGGCTTCTTTTGAACGAACTTTGACAGAAGCTACGACTATAACCACGAATACCTCTTTGGGCAGTCTCGTGCTAAATGACCCTTCTTTTGGAGCAGCTTTGTACTTAGGAGAGGAAACTGACGCAAAAAGATTTGTGGCTACTTTACAGAATGCCTTCCCCAATAAAGCATTGATTTTGGATATTTGGGCAACTTGGTGTCGCCCGTGCATTGTAGATATGGAAAGAAGTCCTGCTAAAAAAGCCGCCTTAAAAGATTTACCAATGGAAATTATTTATATAGCCATTTCAGATGGTTCTAGTCAGCAAAAATGGGAACAGACGGTTAATAAATTGAAAGTGTCGGGCAATCATATATACATCGGTAAAGCATTAGCCGATTCGCTGATGAAAGAATTTAATTTATTCGGCTATCCTAGTTTCATTTTTGTTGATAGGAATGGTAATTGGGATACTAATTTTACTCGTTCTATCTCAAATATTGATATGGATAAGTTGAAGTCTAAATTGTAGGTATTCTAGTTTTGGGAAATCGTAAAATAAAAAGTAGCACCTATTACTATAGAGAAAACGCACAATAATGATACTAAAAAATAAATGGATAATCGTAATGTTTTCCTTTTTGTTAATGGCTTTTAGTCTAAATCTAAACGCACAAAAAGACCAGCCAAATATCGTCTTCATCCTCGCCGATGATTTAGGGTATGGAGATTTAGCCAGTTATGGACATCGACATATTAAAACGCCTCACCTTGATAAATTAGCCGACCAAGGCATCAAGTTTACCAATTTCTATAGCCCTTCTCCCTTGTGTTCTCCATCTCGTGCTGGTTTTTTAACTGGTCGAACGCCTTATCGAACAGGCATTCAAAGTTGGATTCCGCAAGGCGAAGCTATCTATTTACACCAAGAAGAAAAAACGATTGCTACTATTTTAAAAGAGCAAGGCTACCAAACTTTTCTGGCAGGTAAATGGCATTTGAATGGTGGATTGGAGGATAAAAATCATACCCAACCTCAAGACCACGGATTTGATAAATGGCTAGCTTTACACGCCTTCGCTTTACCGAACCACAAAAATCCTGATAACTTCTATGAAGATGGCAAAGCAATGGGCGTGATGGAAGGTTTTAGTGCACAGATTGCTGTGGATAAGTCCATTGAATATTTGACAAACCGAGATAAATCGAAGCCTTTTTTCTTGTACTTACCGATGGCAGAAGTCCATTCCGAGATTGCTAGTCCCGATGCTTTTAATGCTCAATACAGTGAATTTACCAAGGGGGAAATTGATTTAGATAACTTAAAAGACAGAGGGCCAGGGGAATATTATGCGAATGTTACCTATATGGATGACCAAATTGGCCGATTATTAAAAACCTTGGATGAAATGAACCTGAAGGAAAACACGATAGTTGTTTTTACGAGTGATAATGGACCTGTAACCAATGACTGGCGAAGATGGTGGGAGGTAAATATGTATGGGGAAACAGGTGGTTTAAGAGGACGAAAAGCAGATTTATATGAAGGTGGATTGCGTGTACCTTGCATGATTCGCTACCCCAATTATATTGCTCCCAAAACTGTTACTAATGAACCTGCGCAGGGCTACGATTTATTACCAACGATTTGTGGTCTTTTAGATATGCCATTACCAATCGACCGAGCAATTGACGGCGTGGATTTATCGCCTATTTTTGATAATAAAAATTTAGATAGAAAAGACCCTTTGTTTTGGGCTTTTCAAACGCAACCGGGAGATGCACCCGAAGGATATTTATATGCTGTCAGACAAGGGAAATGGAAGTTGATGAGTGATGAAAAAGTAGAAAAGACCTTATTATACAACTTAGAAACGGACCCTTACGAAACTAGAGAACTGAGTAAAAGCCATCCAGCAATAGTCCAAAAACTGACTGATTTTATTAAAAAACAAAAAATAAGTATTCAGCATGACCCACTTCGACCGAAAACTAAATCGGAATCGACCCAAGAAATCACCATTTTGTATACCAATGACATCGAAAGCGTCTATGACCCAATTGATGCTTATTGGAACGACACCATTCAGCGGATTGGAGGTATGGCACAATTGGCGACTTTAATCGAACAAACAAGAAAAGAAGCACCACTAAATTTCCTCTTCGATGCAGGAGATATTTTTACGGGTGCATTGTCTAAAGCTACTTATGGGAAATTGCCTTTTGACCTCTATAGTAGTATGGGCTACGACTGTATGACTTTAGGGAATCATGAATTTGAATACGGATGGCAAAAACTTTTGGATAGTAAACAAAGAGCTAGATTTCCTGTACTCAACGCCAATATTTTTTATAAAAATACGGAAATCAATTATGGTCAATCTTATACCATTTTAGAAAAAGAAGGTATTCGAATTGGTTTGATTGGGGTGATGGGCGTAGAGGCTTTTAAAAACACCATTTATCCTGGAAATGTCAAAGAATTGGAAGTGCGTCCACCGATTCCAATTGTACAGCAACTAGTCAATCAATTAAAGCCTGAAGTAGATTTAGTGGTCGTCTTGACGCATCAAAATAAATCCGCCCCGATGCAGTCAGATAAGGAAGTGGATTTACAAGTTCAACGAGGTTTTGATGAGGACTACGAAATGGCGGGAGCCGTCGAAGGGATTGATATTATTCTAGGCGGTCACTCTGACCACGGTCTTTGGCAACCCGTCGAACATCCTAAAACAGGCACTTTAATCGGTATCACTTTTGGGCAAGGGAAATACTTAGGTTATATGAAATTGGCGATTGATAAAACCGCTAAGAAAGTCGAGTTAAAAGAAGGAAAATTAATTCCTGTCATCGCAGATAAATTAGTGCCACACCCTGCAATCAAAACTCTAATTGATAAAACCAGAATGGCTAATCCTCATTTAACAAAAGTGATTGGTAAGAACCTAAAAACTGGTTACCGTAAATATAATCGAGCTTCTAACTTAGGTCATTTTATTGCAGATGTGGTTAAGAAAGGAGCTAAAGCAGATATTGGTATGGTCAATCCTGGAAGTATTCGAGCGGATTTAGACGTAGGAGCAATTACCGTAGAGGAAATAGTCAATATCTATCCATTTATTGATGAATTAATTACAGTAGAAATTGATGGTAAGGCTTTAAAAGAGTTATTGGAATATAGTGCTAGTTTGACTTATGGATTAGTACAATTTTCTGGATTGGACCTTCAATATGATTTTAAACAACCTATTGGACAAAGAATTCTAAAAGCTAGGGTTAATGGCAAAAAAATAAAAGATAAACGACGATATTCAGTAGCGGCAAGTGCTTTTGTAGCAGGTGGAGGGGATGGATTTTCGATGCTAAAAAATGGAAAAGTTTTAGCGAAAAGCGACAAAAAATTTATTGACTTTTTATTAGATTATATTAAAAAGGAGAAGGCTATTTTGTTACCTGAGGTGAAATAGAAATAGTTATTGGGATGAATTTGTATTCTCTTCTGATGTTCTAAATTTTATCAAATAATAGTACTCTTTAACTGATTACCCAAAACCTATGCCGGCAGACAGATAATCTAATAACACGCAGTAATCATCTTCTTTATTACAAATTTTATTACATTTGATTTTTTTAATAATCTACTACAAATGTCTGTAAATCAAAAAATCTCTCTCAAAGAAAAAATTGGCTACGCTCTTGGCGACGGTGCTGCAAATATCGCATGGAGAGGAGTAGCCACTTTCTTGTTTATATTTTATACCGATGTCTTTGGTTTAAGCCCAGTAACTGTTGGTGTGTTATTTTTAGTTGCTAGATTTGGTGATGGAATTAGTGATATTTTGATGGGCATTCTTGGTGACAGGACTAAGTCTAAATATGGGAAATTTCGACCTTGGATTTTGTGGACAGCGATTCCTTTAGGAGCAATTCTTGCGCTTTTGTTTACAAGCCCTGATTTTAGTGAAAGTGGTAAAATCGTATACGCATATGTGACTTACATCTTTTTCACTTTGATTTATACCGCTAATAATGTTCCTTATGGTGCTTTGATGGCAGTAATGACGGGGGATGACAAAGAACGTACTAGCATCGGGTCTTATAGAATGGTAGGTGCTTTTACGGGGGGAATGTTAGTGCAAGGCGCATTATTATTTCTAGTTGCCTATTTTGGAAATGTTAATCCAACTATAGATATTTCCAAACAAGCAGAAGACCAATATAAGGTAGAAGTATTGGCATCTAAAGATGTGGAACATGTAAATATTAAAACAGAGAATGGTATTGCTACCTTCGAATGGCTACCTACTCAGATAGCAAAAGCAAAAGAAGATAATACCCCAACTAATGCGAAAAGCTTTGAAATGAAGGCTGGCGAAAAGTATGCTTTCCTCGTTAAAGGGGAAAAAGAAATAAATCAGGAAACGATTACCATTGTTGACCAGAAACAAGGCTATAGTAAGGCAATGTATATTATGTCTGCCTTATTAGCGTTCTTAATGTTCATTACCTTTTATACGACTAAAGAAAGAGTCTTACCGCCTAAGGACCAAGAAAGTAATTTGTTACAGGATTTTAAAGATTTACTAGCTAATAAACCTTGGCTCGTTTTATTAGTAACTGGACTTTTATTTAGTATCTATAATTCGATAAAACAGGGAATTGTTATCATCTATTTTACGCACTATTTAAATGACCAGCTACTGTCTGCTTCTTATTTGGTCGGCCTAATGTTAGCTTCTATTGCTGGTGCATTCTTTACGGCTCAACTTAGTAAGAAATTGGGTAAGCGGAATTTATTCATCTATGCTTTTATCTTTTCAGGTATCGTTAATGCTTTACTAGCTTTTTGTCAGCAAGATGATATTGCTGCAATTTTCACAATTGGTATCTTGTCTGAATTTGGTGCGGCGATGTTTCCAACTCTATTTTTTGTAATGTTAGGAGATGCAGCGGACTTTTCAGAATGGAAAAATGGTAGAAGAGCTACGGGGCTGATTTATTCTGCGGGGTCTTTTGCTACTAAATTTGGCGGAGGTATTGCAGGTGCAATTATTGGATTTGTTTTGGGTGCCTATAATTATGATGGGCAAGATACGCAAGCTATTCAAGGAGCATTTCAAGGGATGATTGACTTGATGAGTTGGATTCCTTCTATTGTCGCACTAATTGGTGCCCTTGCTATGTTTATCTATCCATTGACTAGTGATAAAATGGAAGAAATTACGATGGAGTTGACTAGGCGGAGAGGGGCTCAAGTTGGATGATGGGAGTATTAACCTAATTACCCGATTAATTAGGCCGCATTCCTTTAGGGATGAGGCAATTAATAAAGTACCAGAAATGACGAGGTTACCTACCTACCGGCAGGCAGGTTTTTTCTTTTAGCAAAGCAAAATTTTTCAACATAGCCTTTGCTACGTTGAAAAATTTTAACGCAGCTAAAAGTAAAAAGAATCCGTCAGACTGGTAGGTTATTATTTTCCTCATCCCTTACAGTTGTTATTGAACAAAATATCTTTAAAAAATAATAGAATAACCATTAATGGAAAAATTTCCAAAAGATTTCATTTGGGGTACGGCTACCTCATCTTACCAGATTGAAGGAGGAGCTGCATTAGACGGGAAAGGTCCCTCCATTTGGGATGCTTTTTCAAGTATTCCAGGGAAAATATTCGAAGGAGGCACAGGAGACGTGGCTTGTGACCACTATCATAAGTTTAAAGAAGATGTGCAATTGATGAAAAACATGGGGGTAAAAGCCTATCGTTTTTCTATAGCTTGGGCAAGAGTAATGCCTACAGGAAAAGATACCGTCAATGAAAAAGGGATTCAGTTTTATTCTGATTTGATTGATGAATTACTCAAAGCAGATATTACGCCTTGGGTGACTTTATATCATTGGGACTTACCATTAGCCCTACAATTAGAAGATGACGGCTGGTTGGGGACTGCTATAGTTGACCATTTTGCGGCTTATGCTAATTTGTGTTTTGAGCGGTTTGGTGACCGAGTGAAAAATTGGATTACTTTAAATGAACCTTGGGTGGTTGCTATTTTAGGCTACGGTCAAGGTGTTTTTGCACCGGGGAGAACTTCTAATTCAGAACCTTATTTGGCAGCGCATCATTTAATATTGGCACATGCTAAAGCGGTTAATTTATATAGAGAAAATTATAGCTACCAAGCAGGTCAAATCGGTATCACTAATAATTGTGATTGGCGAGAACCTTTAACGGATAGTCAACAAGATAAGGCGGCGGCAGAAAGAGCTTTGGAATTTTTCTTAGCTTGGTTTGCTGACCCTATTTACAAAGGAGATTATCCAGCGGTCATGAAAGAAAGATTAGGGGAAAGATTGCCTAATTTCTCTGCTGCTGAAAAAGAAATGATGCTCGGCACGTCCGATTTTTTTGGTTTGAATCATTACACAACAATGTATGCTGCTCATGATGATGGCACTGGTAAAAACCAAAATGTGTATGGGAATGGCGGCATATCAGAGGACCAAGCAGTTGATTTGTCTTTGGATAAAAATTGGAAATTGACGAATATGAACTGGGCAGTCGTGCCTTGGGGGTGTAAAAAGTTATTAGCTTGGATAGATGAGCGATATGGTCAACCAGAAATTATTATCACTGAAAATGGGTGTGCTTATGTCGATGAATTAGTGGACGGCGAAGTGGACGACCAAGAAAGATTAGATTTTTACAAAGGCTATTTACAAGCATGTCAACAAGCCATAAGTGAGGGGATTAAATTGAAAGGATTTTTTGCTTGGTCTTTTATGGATAATTTTGAATGGGCTTCTGGATATTCTAAACGATTCGGGTTGCACTATGTAGATTTTGAGACCTTAGAACGTACGCCTAAAAAGTCTGCACTTTGGTTTAAGGATGCCATAGCACAAAATAGCGCTGATGTATGATATATTTAGCAATATGCTTATCAGCGATTTTGATTTTTAAGTGTTTGTTATCTAATTTGCGAATTTTCGCTACTTCAAATTAAGCTATCAAATGTCTAAGCCATCTATTACTATCCGTTCTCCTCATCTCAAAGGCGCAGAGGTCGCATGGTTTGCCCCACTTTGCAATGGCGATGATGAATTTTTGAGTAAACATGACCTGCGCTACAAAAGTGATTGGAGTAATACCTCCAATGTTTTAATGGCGGCAGACAGGATGGGGTATCGAAATATTTTATGTCCTTCTTCTTACCAAGTAGGACAGGATACGATGACTTTTGCTTCGGCAGTCGCCCCTTTGACCCAACAGATTAATCTATTGACTGCGATTCGTTGTGGCGAAATGCATCCACCGATGTTGGGTAGAGCAATTGCTACGCTAGACCATATTTTAAAAGGCAGACTCACCATTAACATCATTTCTTCTAATTTGCCGGGGACAGATTTGTCCTCTGAAGCTCGCTATCAACGTTCAAGAGAGGTCATAGAAATTCTTAAACAAGGCTGGACGCAAGACCATATTGATTTTAAAGGAGAATTTTACAATATTCAGTTGGATAACACAGACCCTGTTAAAACTTACCAACAAAATGGAGGCCCATTATTGTATTTTGGCGGCTATTCTCCTCCAGGAGTAGACTTATGTGCAGAACATTGTGATGTATATTTGATGTGGCCAGAAACAGAAGAAAAACTACAAGGTCTGATGCAAAATATGAGCGATAAAGCAGCAGGCTATGGTCGAAAAGTAGATTTTGGTTTGCGGATTCATGTGATTGTTCGAGAAACAGAAGCGGAAGCTAAAGCAGCAGCAGCAAAATTGATGTCTTTTGTAGATGACAAAAGAGGAGAAGAAATCCGACTACGTGCTTTAGATGGTAAATCTTATGGGGTTTCTCGACAAACAGCTATGCGAGACTTGGCTGATGATGACGGTTTTGTTGAAGACCAATTGTGGACAGGAATTGGACGAGCTAGGTCTGGTTGTGGCGGTGCGATAGTTGGGACTCCTGACCAGGTGCTGGCTAAGATTCAGCGATATATGGATATGGGGATGCGCTCTTTTATCTTTTCTGGTTATCCTCATTTGGATGAGTGTAAATTATTTGGACGTTATGTCTTGCCTCATATTCCCACTTTTTCGATGCCTGTCGAGCAAGGACGTATGCCGATTGGAGAACCCTTATCTCCTTTGGCAAGAGGCCTTAGGAAGTGATTCAACTTGTAAACTTTACATTCAAAACCATACAGTTTTGAGAAAAGAGCGTAGTCCACGATAGCCATCAGGAGCAGAAAAAAGAGACTTGATTGTAAGTATACAGGAATATTTGGGGCTTTAAAAGCTAAAAATTTTGCTTTTTAACCGATTAAGTATCTCTAATCTCTCTTCTCTACTCTCTATTCTAGTTTTTAAACACCTTAAGAAAAAAGTATATGGTATGAAATATGTATTAAACCAATGTTGAACTTCTAGGTGAATTTTGCGTAAAATTCCTAGTGTTCGACCAAATTTAAAATGACGGGTGAATGTATCGTTCGTAACCGCCAATTTTAATTGGCTGGTTCAAGGTAAAATCAAAACCAGCCAAATGAATTTGGCGGTAGGGCGAACGAAAAGTCAAAATCGTAATATAT
>CALLVC010000535.1 GCA_938010785.1 uncultured Saprospiraceae bacterium | reverse complement strand
TTTTCTTATAAAAATGAAAACACCTGCTTTAGAGTTAGAAAAATGCTTTAATCAACTTGAAAAACACCCTAATTACCCAAATCTATTTTAAAACAAAGAGGTAATAAATTTGCTAAAAAGGTTGTCGATATTCCACCCCTCAATCCCCGCCAGCGGGGAAGATAGATTGTGCAAGTCAAAAACAATCTGCAAAATTTAATCAAATTTCTCTTTTGAAATTAAATTCTAGGATAATAATAAGTACAAAAAAAGGGAGACAAAATTGCCTCCCTTTTCTACATTAATCTAAACCCGATTAATTGGTAATAATAAATTCTTTTGTAAGTACTTTATCTTTATTCCGTAGTTGGAGTAAATAGACTCCATTAGGAAGTTCTTTTACAGACAAGTTGGTTTTATTTGGCCCGGTGTGAGTGGGTATTTGTTGGTGTTTTTGTAATTGACCTAAGCTATTATAAATCGCTAATTCGTACGTCTTATCGTTTTGGTCATTCCATTCTAAATTGATATAATCCGTAGTTGGATTAGGGAACAAGTGAAGGTCAACTGCTGCTGCTCGTTCTTGCTCAGTATAAATAGCTGGCTTACCAGTAGTAAATACTTTGGCAAGGTCCGTCGATGGATTTCTTGAACCAATGTTAGAAGTTATATTCAAGGTATAATCTTCTACTTCTCCCCAGCTAAAAGATTCACAAGGTTCGATTAATTCTCCCCACTTCATGGCGATTCTCATGCGAGTTTTACCTTGTACAGCATCTGTTGGAATACCAATTTGTCCTTCTAATCGCCCTTTTCCAGAAATAAGGAAAACCGCTTCTCCTTCATCTTCAAAATCTCCATCTGCGTTAAAATCAATCCAAATTTGCCAGTTTTCGTGATATTCAAAAAAGCCAAAACCTGGGGTGAACGCTAAAGGAATGGTTCCACCAGCGAGTACGTTAATTTCTGTTTCAGAAAAATCTCCGTAACCTTTATTATCACCAGAAGTAAAAGTTTCATTATTGATTTCTACAGATTCAATCCATTCATATTGGGTATTTCTACCAATAGCCCCACAATATTCAATGATCGTACTGTTAGAAGTCGAAGAAGAAGGAACACAGATAGCTTTGGTTTCTTCCTGACTAAAACTTCCACCACTAGCTAATACTATTCCAGTATCATCTTCGATTACTTCATATCCACCTTGTCCATAAGAACAGCACATTCCATCTCCCCAAAGGTCAAAAATAGTGAAGTCATAACAGCCTGGAGGTAAACATAAGGTAGTCGCTTGGACTGCCCCATTTTCAAAATTATTAAATGGGCCAACAGTCTCGACTATTTCGCCATTTCCATCTTTCAGCTCCCATTTATTTTCTTCTCCATAGTTGTCTAGCGTAATATTGATAGTTACATTATAACAATCTTGTGAAGTCGTATTTTCTGTTATAACAGTGACCTCCCCCTCAGTCGCACAACCGTTTTCATCGGTAACTACAACCGAAAATGTACCGGGCGCTAAACCCACTACATCTCTGGTAGTAGCGCCACTAGACCAATCATATTGATAATCACCAGTTCCCCCAGAAACGTCCAATGTTACGCTTCCATTTTCGCCATTTAAGGCATTGTTACTACTAAAAGATAATTCAATCGGTGTAGGTTCAGTTATGGTGAAATTAGCATCAGCGGTACAATTATTACCATCGGTGACGGTTACTCTATATTCGCCATCAGGCAAATTTAAATTATTAAATTGTCTGACGCCATTTGCCCAATTGTACTGATAGCCAGGTGTTCCACCACTTGGGAAAACCTGAATACTACCGTTATTTATATCATTACAAGTAACGTTTTGAACAATTTCATCTAAAACGATAGGGGAAGGTTGTTCTAAAATAGCGGTTGCAGAAGTACTTGTTCCATTACCGTCTGTAACAGTAACTTCATAAGTACCAGCACTTAAATTATTTAAGGTTAATTGGTTAGCGCCATGACTCCAAGCAATGGTATAGTCAGGAACGCCACCGACGACAGATGCTTGAATGCTACCGGTGTTTCCACCATTACAAACAGGGTTAGTGGTATTACTAATAAGGACACTTAGCGGTGCTACATTCTCAACGGCTCTACAAACCTCTAAACTCCAATTATGGAAAGTCCCACCATCCAAGTCTACACCATCTGAAACAATTAAGCTCCAAGTCCCATTAATTTCTTCGCCCTCAAAAATGTCGAAGCTTTGCATTGGCACAATTAAGTTCCCTGCGGTTAATTGATTACAATCTACATTAGTGTCTCCTTCGTTGCTAAAACCAAGGGTGATTCGGTCTTCATTTCCACAAATTTCTTCAAAAAGGATAGCTTTTTTTCCCGATGGACTTTCAAGCGTAACCGTCAAATCTCCAATCCATGAGTGAGCGACATCTAAATTAACGCTAATGGCATTAACCAAACCACTTTCTTGAATGATAATTTCCGAAGTAACGGCACTAGGAGCACCAGAAGAAATCATAATATCTGTATCATTGGTAAAAGTTTGACAAAGATTACTAGTTACGGTAAAGCTTCGAACCGCAGAGAAATCGCCAGCACTACATTGGTTAGTTGCTTGAACTCGCCAATAATAAGTTACGCCATTTTCCAAGGAGATAGGTAAAGTATAATCAGTTGTAGCCAAATTGGCTTCTGTATAGACCGTTGAACCAAAATTAGCATCTTTTGATAATTCGAAATTATAAGCACTTCCTGCATCACTTCCAGTCCAACTAAAACTTGGAATCAAAGGTAGTTCTTCTTCATTATTAGCAGGAGCTAAAAGGGATACTGCCGTAGGATTTTGAGGCGCTACAATAACTGTAATGTTTTTGGTTAAGGTTAGTGCCCCACTAGTTCCTATGACGGGAATAGTATAAGTGCCAACAGGCGTATTATTAGTTGTATTAATTGTTAAATTATTGGTGGTTCCAGGATTATCGTTTGTATTCGAGAAAGTATAATTTCCAAAAGAACTAGGCAGTTCAGCGGTTAAATCAACATTCCCAGAAAAGCCATCAATTCCAATAATTTCTATGGAAATAGTTGTTCCACTTCCTTGACAAGCAGTTGTTGTACTCGGGGTGAAAGCTAAATCAAAACCAGCTTGAGCTTCTGTTATTTGAAAATCATTATCGGAGACATCAAAGAAAACATTATTGCTTCCTTTAATCTTGATTCGTGCATTAGATGTAGAAATAGTATTTGGAATAAAAACATTCTCTGCTCCATCATTGTCTGCATTTTCTGCTAACAAGATAGGGTAGGTTGCTCCACCATCTACAGACAAATAAATATCTACTGTAGGGCAGTTGACAGGCGCATTATTAGTTCCTGCAACACTCCAAGTGATTTCGTGATTGAGTCCTGCTGCAAGAGATTCATTGCCATTAGGAGCAATGATTTTGAAAGGTCCAGAACTATTCGCTACATTGATAATCATATCATCCATAGCTGTATTTCCACCATTACTATTATTATCTCTAACGGTTAATCTAAAGGTTAAACTTCTTGCTACGCTAGAGAGCATTTCCCAAGTGCTACTAGCATGGTCCTTATTATTTCCTTTAGCAGGAAACTGACGAATAGGATTGCTAGAAGGAAAAAGCGACCTAAAAGCAGGCCCTTTATCATTTGTAGCCAAAGGCGGCATAGCAGCTGTTTCTCTATCCATTTGTTCCCAAGCGTAGGTCAATGCATCATTGTTGGCATCCGTAGCAACACCTTCCAATTCAAAAGGAGTAGAATGAGGAATGGTATAATCCGCTCCAGCATCTGCCGTTGGTTTGGCATTATTAGTCGGCGTTTTAATAGCACAACCATCTGCTGTACTAGTAGTAAACGACTTTATTTGATTAATACTGATACTATGAAAATAGGCATCACTATTATTTTGCACATTCGGAAAACAAATTCCTGCATAGCCCATAATAGTAGAGCCACTACCCGGTTCAAAGGAAGTAGCAAAAGAGCTAGAACAATCATTGTTTTGAGTATGGTTTGCCCCCAGTTGGTGGCCTATTTCGTGTGTCACATAGTCTACATCAAAAGCATCACCTTGCGGCAATTGAGACCCCGTAACCCCACCAGCTTTTATTGCATCAATACAAACAGAGCCTAAATAAGCGACCCCACCAGCACTGGTAGAAAAAACATGACCAATATCATAATTGTCATTGCCAATAGCGGAATCAATAATATTTTGATTTTGGTCTAATAAATCACCACTATTATTATTGGTATATCCATCGGTCGCAGCGTTGGTAAAAATAATCTGGTCATTATTAGGAACCATTTGTAATTCGACGGCAACTTCTCTTTTCAGAATGCCATTCACTCGATTCATGGTAGTTGACATCGCTGCCATTGCTCCAGCTTTTGTTCCACCAAATACAGCAGTGTATTCCGAAGTTACGGCCAAAGCTAACCGATAGGTTCTAAGTAAACCATCGTTATTTCTACCAGCACTTACTTGTTGAGTAATCGCATCTAAATGGTCTGTTTCATCATGTGTTCCACAGGTGAAATGACGGTTAGCATGCCTGCCAGCGGCTTTTTTATTATAAACAATATATTTTTCTGGTTGATTATCTTCTTTTACTAATTGGATAACTTCCGTTCCAGTTTGAGCGGACCAGACCATACCTGAAAATCCTTTCGGTGTAATTTCAAAGCGAATACTTGCGGTCGGGTCATCAATACCAACGCCTTCGAAAGTTTGAATAGAAGGAAATTTTTTAGCTAGGTCAGGGTGTAAAGTGTTGGATGGCTTTACACTAAAACGACGAAGGTGTCCGTTAGCTGATGGAAAAGGAAGTATAGTGTTAATATTACCATTTCTGGCATTTGAAGCTATATCCTTTAAAGGTTGGTTAAGCTGTTTCTCGTTAAGTTGAAACACCTTGAATTTACTTACAGATAGTCCATTTTTTTCTAAGGTACCAGTGGTCAAGTCATGAAACTGTTGTTCATGCCAAGGGGTATTAGCTTGATGTATCTGGGCCTCTAATTGAAAAACAGTAATTGCAAATAAAAAGAATAGTAGAGCTTGTCTCATGAGCATTCTTTTGTCTTTTGTGAATTAACAATGTTTTGTTTTGCTTAATTAGAACTGGTTGTTTTATAAGGAGGAATAAAACCAGAAGGGGATTGATAGTTTTTTAGTACTGCTTTGATTCAATCTATAGAATTAATACTATCAATGGGTTTTCAGTAGATGTTTGACTCCAATAGTTTTCCAATAGGAAAATATGGGTTACAGGAAGGGTAACAAAAATTACTGATTTTTTTCTGGGGTTTAATCTAATAAATAAAGGGGTGCGATTAAATTACTAATGGGTCGGAATTTGGTAAAAAATTGAAAACTTACATGTACTAATATTATTATAGCAAGGTTCTTGCCAAAACGATTAGATTAATAAAATGAATATTTAAATAAGGCAATATTCTGTTAACAAACGTTAATATTGGGGAAAATAAAAGGCTAACAAAGCATAGTAAGGTGCAAAGCAATTGTTAAGGATATCTAATTTGTAATTACTAATCTGAATACTTACATTTGCGGCTCGAAATTTGGGTTAGTGTGTAGAAAGTTAGGTAGTTAAAGTAAAAATTCATCACTTACATCAATCAATGAATTACTACAAAATAAGTATAACGACTGCAGCGGAGTCAAGGGATGTTATTTTAGCATTATTAAGTCAAAATGGATTTGATGGATTTGAAGAAGATGATTTTGGATTTAAGACCTACATGCCAGAAGAGAATTATGACGAAACCGTCCTTAAAGAAATATCGAAACAGTTTGATTTTTCTTATAAATCAAAGTTAATTCCCCAACAGAATTGGAATGCTATCTGGGAAGCTAATTTTCAACCAATACAGATAGGCGAGTTTTGTGGCATCCGAGCCGACTTTCATCCTTCTTTTGATAAGGTAACTCACGAAATTACGATAAATCCCAAAATGGCTTTTGGAACTGGACATCATGAGACCACCATGTCAATGATGGAAATTATGCAAACCATAGATTTTAAGGATAAAACCGTTTTTGATTATGGATGTGGCACGGGCATATTAGCCATATTAGCAGCAAAAATGGGCGCAAAATCCATTTTAGCCATTGATTATGACCCACTCTCCACCGAAAATACGATTGAAAATTGTCAGAAAAATGAGATTACCCAAGTAAAAACCCTACTTGGCGAACTTTCTGTAGTAGAAAATACGATTGATTTTGACATTATTTTAGCAAACATCAATCGAAATGTAATTTTAAATTCCCTCCCTTCGTTATTTCTAAAAACAAAACAGAACGGACAAGTATTAATTTCTGGTGTATTGGATACAGATTTAGACCTCCTACGTAATACCGTTGAAAAAATAGGATTTTCTATACTCAAGGTCATTAATAAAGGAGAATGGATTTGTATGCAATTAACCAAGTAAGTAAATGGACAAAATTGGGGAATGAAGGTGATGAGGTAAATGAGGTTGATAAGTTGATGAGGTTACAATAGTTTTCAATGTAGCATTAGACTATCCTCTGTACCTTTATACCTTAACACCTCAATACTTATAAACCACTTTTTTTCGAAATAGTCCATGAACTTACTATAATAATATTTAATAGAATGATTAAAAAGGTCTTACTTTTTTCCCTTTTGGTATTGGGGTTGAATGCACAATTATCTGCACAAAGATTAGAAGCATTTTCTGAGAATCACAATCAATTTCACAATGAATTGAAAGAATACATGACTTCCAGTAAAAGGAAAGTTATGGATGATATATTTTCGGAATTTGGCAAACGATTCAAGGGAGGTAGTTTTACGATGGAGGAGAAGGATACGATTGTGAGCTTGTGCAATAAGATGCTACAGCTAAAAATGACGGCAAGTCCCTATTTTAGTGATTATTTGATTGGCTTGACTCATATAAAAAAACAAGCCAATCCTAGTCAGCGATTTATAGAGTGGCATGAAGTGATTAATGGCTTAATTGGAGACATAGAACGCAGAAGACTCAAGCCAATAAAAGATTATTTAGCTTTCTCCACCCAATTATTCGAACATAATGCGCTGAAATATGCTACAAGTGGAGGTGTTTCTTGGTTAACACTGGCCGATTCCTTCCAATTAGCCTATCAAGAAGGAGTGCCCCAAGTTGTATTTAAAGCATTAGATTTATTAGCTTCTCGTAAAAAGGATTCTTTGTTGATTGAGGAATCTAGCGGTATTTTTTATCCATTGAGTTATACGTGGAAAGGTAGCCAAGGAATAGTAGATTGGACGAGACATGGCTTAGCAAAGGACCACTATTGTAATTTAGGTGCTTATGAAATCGAAGTAAAAAAGACGACTTACAGCATAGATAATGCTGTTTTACATTATCCTACTTTCTTTCAAGTTGATTCTATCAAAGGGAAATTTCAAGATAAGCTAGTCGCCTCAGGTCAGATTAATTCCTTTCCCCGATTCAATTCAAATGCTAATGTTTTGGAAATAGACAACTTAGGTCCAGGGATAAAGTATATCGGAAAATTTAATCTTCAAGGAACCTCTGTTTTGGGGAGTGGAACGAAAGAAACTCCCGCAAAAATATTATTATACAATGAGAAAGAAGAATTAATATTTAGAGCAGAATCAGAACATTTTACGATAAAAAAAGGAGAATTAATCACTGGCGCAGGGGTAGAAGTAGGTTTGTATTCTGGTCAAGACTCGATTGTGCATCCATCTGTAAACTTACGTTTTGATATTGTCAATCGGGAAGTTTCTTTTACAAGAGGAGAGCGTGGGAGTGACCGGAATCCATTTTTTACCTCCTTTCACCAGCTAAATATGGATTCGGATAAAATGACTTGGTTTATAGACCAAGATTCTATTGCGGTGGGTGGCCAAGCGGTGGCAGTAGGAAAAAGTGCCGACCAAGAAGTCTCTTTTGAATCTTTAAAATATTTTTCACCTGAGGTTTACCGTCGGATGCAAAGTATTGGCTCTCAAAACCCCATTTCTACCTTAAAGATTTTTGCAGATATGGAGGATTCCAACATTTTGGATGCAGGGGCCTATGCCAAACGAATGAATCCTCGGTTTAATATAAAGAGTATAGAACCTTTATTATATGATATGGTTTCCAAAGGCTTTGTCAACTATGATAAAGATACAGAAATGATAGAGGTAAAAGATAAAGTATTTCACTATGCAGATGCTAGCAGACAGAAAGTAGATTTTGACTATTTGAAAATCACTTCCGCCTCGAATGATGCGAATGCCATTATTGACTTGAATAGTAAGGATATGGTGATGAATGGGGTGAAAAATATTGAATTAAGTGGAAAACAGAAGGTAGGAGCGATTCCAACGGGAAAGGCAATGATGCTCAAGCAGAATCGAGATATGGAATTTGACGGTCGATTATTTGCTGCTTATGGCGTTTTTCAAGGGAAAGGCTTTAGTTTTAATTATGATAAGTTTAATGTAGAATTAGATTCCGTGCGGTATTTTAATTTATTTGTTCCTTCGGAAGCAGATGTTAATGGGAATACTCAGGCCACGGCAATAGGCAGTGAAATTGAATATTTGACGGGTATATTGTTAATTGATGCCCCTTCTAATAAATCGGGTAAAGAAGATATTGCTATTTTCCCTTCTTTTCAGAGTAAAGGAGATTCTTATGTGTTTTACGATAGGGATAGTTTATATAAGAGAGATTCGTTCTATTTTAAATTAGACCCTTTCAGTTTTAATAGCTTGGATAATTTTACGGAGGATGATTTGCATTTTAAAGGCAAGATGTATTCGGCAAATATTTTTCCAGAGTTTGAAGAAACCTTAGTTTTAAAAGAAGATAAGTCATTAGGATTTTTAACTCAAACGTCTGCTAGTGGTTTTCCAACCTATAAAAAACGAGGTAAATTCAAAGGAGCCGTTGATTTGAGTAATGAAGGGTTCAAAGGAGAAGGTACGCTAACTTATTTAGGGGCAGTGGTCAATTCAGAGGATATTATATTTAGGCCTAAATCCATGACGGCGAGTGCCGAACGTTTTGACTTAGCAGAAGACCGTAGTAAAGAAATCCCCCAAGCAGTCGGATTAGATGTTACCATAAATTGGAAACCTTATGCGGATAGTATGGAGGTACGGACAAAAAAAGAGCCCTTTGATTTGTATAAAGAGGGTAATTATAAGCTTACAGGGCTAGGATTATTAACTCCATCAGGATTGAAAGGAAGTGGATTGCTTAATTGGGAAAAGGCGAGCATGTATTCTCGAGACTTTTCTTTCGGAGCTTTTTCAGCACGTTCAGATACCATGAATATGAAAATTAAAGCTTTAGAGGCGGATGCTTTGGCTTTGGAGACCACCAATCTAAGTGGGTTTGCTGATTTCGATAAGCAAGTGGGTAAATTTAAATCCAATGCAGAAGTAGGCCAGACTTTTTTACCTTATAACGAATATGTCACCACTATGGACGAGTTTGAATGGGATATGGATGGTGAAACCATCACTTTTAAATCAAAAGAGGGTGAGTTTGCCAATTTCACGTCTACTCATGCATCTAAAGATTCCTTGACTTTTCCTGGTAAAACGGCTCGTTATGATTTAAAAACGAGCCAGTTAGAAATTGGTGGAGTAGAAGCGATAAGAACAGCTGATGCTTTTATCTACCCAGAAACAGGGGACATAAAAATTTTAGCAGGAGGAAAAATGGAGGAATTGACCAATGCTAAAATAGTAGCCGATACCTTAAATAAAAATCACGTAATCAATCGAGTTACGGCAAACATTTCAGGGCGAAAAGATTATACGGCAAATGGTTATTATGAGTATAATATTGCTGACCGAAATCAAGAAATTTATTTTGAAAATATTGATGGAGCAAGAATAGGAAAAGGAAAACGAAGTGAAAAGAAAACGGAAACAAGAGCAAAAGGGACAATCAAACCAGAAGATGATTTTTACATTGATAATAAAACGCAGTTTCGGGGAGATATTTCTTTATTTGCCTCTTCAAGAAATCTAAAGTTCGATGGTTTTGCTAAGTTTGATTCTCCCTTAATGCCTAATCCACAATGGTTTAATATCAATAGTGAAGGGGATAAAACAGATTTGACCATTTCTTATGATGTGCCAAAAAATTATGATGGAGAACAGTTGCGTACAGGTTTTTTCTTAAGTAAAGAAAATACAAGAATCTATGGTAGAACGATGATGCCGCTGTTTTTTAGAAAAGACCGGCCGATTCTGCCAGTGACAGGAGTTTTTAAATTTGATGAAGAAAAAGATGAATTTGTATTTGGAGATTCAATAAAAGTCTTAGAAAATCATATAAAAGGGACTAAACTAACGTTTTCCAATAAAACAGGAAAACTAAAAGGAGAAGGCCCCATTAATATTGGTAGTGGGTTAGATTATATCAGTGTAAAAGCCGCTGGAAATATAGAAACTTCCTTTCCTAATGAGCAGGATTCGTCTACCTATGATGCGCCAGTTCTAGCTGATTTGATGGCGGGAGTAGATTTAATTATCCCAGATGCATTATTAAGAATCATGGCGACTGATATTATTTCGAGTAGTTTCGATGCACCAGATATTGCCTATTCAGCTAAAGGGGAATTTTATGAAAAAGGTCTTGCCGAATTTATAAATAACGAAGTACTATTGACAGAGACGGTCAATATTATGAAAAATCGAACTTTATTTTTTCCAAAGAAATATAAACACCATACCTTCTTTTTTAGTGACTTGCCGATGAAATGGGATGCAGACTATCAATCTTTTGTCTCTAGGAAAGATAAGATTGGCTTAGGCGCAATAGGCGCTGACCCAATCAATAAAACGCTTACTTGCTACGTCGAATTCAGAATGCCTTCGAATGGAGATGACCGAGTTTATATTTATATTAAATCTCCAAGTGAGTATTTTTACTACTTTGCTTACAAAGGAGGTATTATGAGCACCGTGTCTAATAACACCCGGTATAATGATGCGGTTTCCGGATTGAAGAAAAAAGAAATGATTATCAAGATGAAGGATGGTGAAAATTATGAAATACAACCAATTAATCCAGGGACTGCTCGAAAATTCATGGCTAGAATCAAGGCTACTAGGAATAATTAAATTTAGTGATGAATGATGTTGAATCTTATTAAGTCGTGCTAGGAAAAAGATTCATTAAGTCATGCTAGATGGCATTGTCAAAAAGTCGTACTAAGTTGTTTTAGTGATAAAACTATGGCAATTACAACTCTAGCACAACGAAAGTTAATTGAGACATTATCGAAGACAAAAACAAGCAAAGCAATAGCTGAACAGCTAGGTATCTCTATTTGGACGGTTCGCAAATGGCGACAAAAGCAAGCTAGAAACGAACCTGCATTATCAAAGATGGGACGCCCAAAAACAGGTGCTCTTAGTACCTACCCATTAAAATTACGAAAAGCAATCAAACGCATTCGTAAGAAAAATGAAGGTTGGGGAGTAGCCTCAATTCTAGATGAATTAGTAACTAAAAAAGGCTATACTTATGATCAATTACCTAGCGCAAGTTCAGTAAGTAGGTATCTGAAAAGTCAGGGGCTAATTACTCGATTATATGAACCACATGGTGAGTCTCCAAAACCAAAAGTAACCAAGGCAAAAAGTCCACACGATTTGTGGGAGGTAGATGCTCAAGGGGCAGTTGCGGTCAAAGGATTGAACTACATTGCCCAGATTAATATGAAGGACAGCTGTTCGTTGAAATATTGTATGTCTTTTCCCATACAAGTTCGACATGCCCGACATCAGCCGAGTAAAATTCATTACTATTGGGCTTTCCGGTTGGCCTTCGAAGAATCAGGACTACCTAAGCAAATACAACTGGATAAAGACAGTGTTTTCTATGAAAATACTTCAAAGTCTCCTTATCCATCCAGAATCCACCTATGGTTGACAGGGCTAGGAATAAAAGTAAATTTCATTAATTTACCACCGCCACTCAAGCAGGCAAAGGTTGAAAGGAGTCACCAGACGATGGATAAGCAAACACTTCAAGGTCAATCTTTTAGCTGTTGGAAAAAACTTTTTCAAAAAAGTAATTACCGTCGGCAGCGATTGAATCACGCATTACCTTGTCGTTCGCTTGGTGGCAGACCACCCTTGAAAGTTTATCCACAGGCTATTCACTCCGACCGACCTTTTGAAGTTAGGTATGAGTATGAATTGTTTGACCTCAAAAAAGTAGATAACTTGTTGAATAAATACATATGGTATCGAAAAATCAGTAAGGACAAAACTTTCAGTATAGGAGGACAAGTTTATTATATTAAGAAAGCAAAACCATTGAGTCAGGTAAAAATCAGATACTCAAAAAGAACTCGCTTGTTTATTGTTCGAAATGTCAAAGAACTTTTGCTTGCAAAAATCACACCCAAGGGATTATCCAAAGAAGAGATTATTGCTTATGCATCAAAAGATTTAGTGAGTATGAAAAATAAAATCAAAAAGTCCAGAGATTTTCCGTTGAAAACCTAACTTAATTTTTTTAGACCTAGTATGACTTTTTGACTGCTAGGCTAGCATGACTTAATAAAACTAGCCTAGCACGACTTAATAAGATTCAACAATGATGAATGATGAA
>CALLVC010000534.1 GCA_938010785.1 uncultured Saprospiraceae bacterium | reverse complement strand
ATTAGCTAATAATTTTAGGATATGTTCACTACCTACTTCGGTAGTTAAAATGGGATTTGAATTTAACAAGGCACTCTTTAGTGGGATTTAGAATGCCTTGTTAAAATTCAATATGAACAAGTAAAAGTCCAAGAGGACTTTTAAGAAGTGAACCGCAAAGCGGATGGGAGGCAAAATGCGGTGATTCTAAAATACTAAAAAGAAAAGATTTTAAATATAATATATAGAGCAGACAAAAGCGTCGCTCAAAAATTGATAAAAAATAGCAAAAGTGGAGTTGGAAAAAAGATATTTTAATTACAGATAATAATTGAATATCTGAAAGCGTTTTTATCAGGCAAGGATGGATGTAGAGCAGAAAGAAAAAAGGCTTGCACACTAATTGAAATGTTCATGGGATTATAATTTGTTGTAATCGGCAAGCCACTTAGTTGGCTTGCTCTTTTTCTCCAAATTCATCCTTTTGATATAAAGAATTATTTTGGATATGTTCATGGGATTATAATTTGTTAAAGCTAGTCATTTGTAGAAATGACTAGCTTTTTTTTTCCTGTACACTTACCGTTGAATTACTAACTTCTTACTAAGCACCCCTTCTTCCATTTCCATTTTCAAAAAATAAAGTCCGTTATCAAAATTGTTAGTAACTATGTTGATAACTGTAGGGTTATCCACATTTTGCGAAAAAATGAGCTTTCCTTGTACATTAAAAACACGGATAAGCACATTTTTAGTAGCGAGGTCCGTTAAATCCAATTGTACCAAATCTTTAGCTGGATTTGGATATAATGTAACTAAGCTTTCCGCCAAAACATTTTCAATACTAACCGTGGTGGCGCTTTCATCTAAGACAATTTCAAAAGGCGTAATACCAATCCATCCACCTTCGCCGTCCGAAACGGTAAACGTAAATCGGTCAGTGCCTTCAGTTGCTTCTGTATCATGGCGGTATTTAAAAGCGCCATTATTTAAATCCGCTTGCGTAAATTGTGCCCCGACACCAACAGGTGCTTTGTCAAAAAGTAAAGTACCAATAGTGGGTGTTTCTACTAAGGTATACACTAGGTCCGACGCACCATTATTACCATCTGTAGTCAATAAGAAATCACTATTAATCAATCGACCACTTTTAGGCTTTACAGGTAATACTTCATTAGTGACCAACTGAGGGCCATCTACTGCAACGTTCCCACAAAATTCTAAACTCCATTCATCTAAAGAACCACCTTCTCCAAATCCATCAATTACTTCTATGCGCATCGTCCATTCTCCAAAAGTGCTTTCTCCATCAAAAGCAGCCAAAGGTTGAGCTGGTTGGTGAAGTTCCCCCCCAATCGGCGGGCAAGGCAATTCATTTGGAGATTCATCGTCAAAGCCCAAATTGAAAGGAACCGCCCCTGGACATTTTCCAGAAAATAAAATTACTTCTGTACCAGCAGGACTGATTAGCGTCGTCCGAATGTGACTCACCCAATCGTGAGACCCTTTTAAAAGCGGAATATTTAAATCATTAATTTCAAAATTTTGAGTCACTGTCATTTTTGACGCTATCGTAGGTGTCCCTAAAGAAGAAATATTAATCGGCACTTCCGTAGCGACTTCATTGGTACAACTTAAGTTTTGAGTTTGAAAAGCAAAGATTTCTGAATTTTGCCCTGGCCCACAATCATTAACTGGCCGAACCCTCCAATAATAAATAGCGTTTTGGTCCAAAGTCATGGAAGGCGTATAATTGGTGCCAATTAGGTTGGTGCCAGCATCAATAATGAATTCCCCAAATGCTGGATTGGTAGCAATATCAATTTCATATAAATCCGCATCTTCGTCACCAATCCATTGGAAAAAAGGCAAGCCAACCCCAGAAGTGTTATTGGGCGGTTCCATTAAGGCTAGGTCTGTAAATTCATTGGGTACTAAATCTAAAATAATACTTCGACTAACGGTATCTAAACCAGCAGCAATTCCTTTAATATCAAAAGCAAATTCACCACCTGGGTAATCCGCTGGAAAAGTAATCGAAAATTGATTGGTCATCCCCGGGCTAACGGACTCATTACTAAAAGCCGTACTAAAAGCATTGGTCGAGGAAGTCGGGCCAACAAAAGAAATAGGTTGGTCAAACCCCAATAACGAGAAAGTAGACAAATCAATATCTACCGTTACGGGCAAACAAACTTGTTCTGTTTGAATAGAAGTGGCAAAAGAAAAGCCCTCACTAGTTGGTGAAATAATAGAAATATCTTGATTGGAAATATCAAAGAAAATATTGTCCGCCGCTTCAATCTTTACTCTAGCTCTATCTGATAAAACATCAGGAATGGTTACGGATTGGCTACCATCATTATCTGTATTTTCAACTAAAACATGCGGATAGGTAGCACCTCTATCCGTGGATAAAAGAATATTGACCTTTTGACAATTGACTCTTGAACCATTCGTTCCTGCTACGTTCCAAGTGATTTCAGACAAACTCCCCGCATTTAAAACATCAGCCACATTATTGGGAAAAGTAACTAAAAAAGGTCCTGCATCTTCCGTTGCTTCAAAAGAAACATCTTGCCAGTCAATACCACCTGCTTCTACATTATTATCTCTAACCGTTAAGCGGAATTTCAAATTTCTAGTATAAGTAGGTAATACTTCATAGTTGGTGCTTCGATTATTGATTAAATCAGGAGACCTTGGAAAAGACCGATTAGGGGTAGAGGTTGGAGGAAAAGACCTGAATGAAGGGGCCGTTCTGAGAGGTTCCCCCAAAGGTACTGCTGGACCTGTATTAATTTGTTCCCAACAATAAGACAGGACATCTCCATCTTCATCGGTCGCTTCCCCTTTTAATTCAAATGGCGTACTTAATGGAATGAAGAATCCATCCGTATAAGTTGAAGTAATAACAGGATGATTATTACCGGTGGTAATAACATTCGAACAACTACTTTCTCTTAATTTTTCTGTAATCATTTGTTCCACATTGCCACTATGGAAATAATCGTCGGCTAAATTTTGGACATTGTTAGCACTACCACAAGCTCCAGAGTAGGACATAATCGTACTACCACTACCCGGTTCATAGGCGGTGCCCGTAGAAATTTGTTGCTCACTACCTGGGCAATTTCCCCAAGTATGACTAGCTGCCAATTGGTGTCCTGCTTCATGAGCGAATAATTCTACAGCAAATCGACTATCATTATAAAATTGACAAGAAGCTCCAGCAGCACGATTGGCTTCACAAGCACTTCCAAACGCAGCAACCCCCACAGCACCTCCACCAGTCGTACAATTGGCAATAAATACATGACCTATCTCAAATTTATCTCTACTAATTCTATTTTCTATCACTGCTGCGTTTTGGGTAAATGCAGCCCCTAAAACATTTCCGTTTTCATAGGGGTCCGTTTCAGCATCTAAAAAGATAATGTCCTCTGTTTCATCAATTAAGACCATTCTAATCGCTACATCTCTTTCAAAAACCATATTCGCTCGATTGAGAATAGTGTTGTATCGAGCGATGATATCTTCCTTAGAAGTGGCATTGTGATAGGCTGCATATTCCCCCGTACAAGCAATGGCCGCTCGATAAATGAACAAATCAACGGGTACATTTTGATTTCTACTTTTGCTTGGAGTTTCATTTGTAAGCCCCTCCCTATTCTGTGGAGCCGTACTACCACAATTTAACTGGACATTTTCAATTTCTTTAGACACCGTTCCGTGCTTAGCATAAGAAGCAGTATAATATTTAGTTTGATTGGTCGCCAACGGGTCGATAAAAATGGTACCTTCAGGAGATTGAATCATCGCATGGAAACCCAATTTAGTGACGCCCAATCTAGTGACCAATGTTGGATTATCAACTCCTTTTCCTTTGTAGGTCTTTATGGTCGGATAGCGACTAGCTAGGCCCGATTCCATAATAGGGGATTCCCAAATTTCAAAATTTTCCAACCGACCATCTGGCATCGGAAGGGATATAGTGGTTCCTGCTTGTTGGGAAAATTCCATTGCGGTTCTGGAAATTGCTTTTTGAAAGGTAGAAAGTTCGAGGCTAACTGCATGATATTCACTTGGTAACCAAGCTTTATCACTATTTCTTGGTAAGGCTATTTCGCTTTCATTGATAGTGGACCAGAAATTAGTTTGCGCGTTTAGACACAGGGTTGTTAGTAAACAAGTGAGGGTAAAAAAATACTTCATTGATGGTTTGTTTTATTTGAAATGTTGAAAAATGCCGTGCCACAGGTACGGAACATTAGTAGCCAAAATAACAAGCATTCTTTAAATAGACCAAACAAATCGACGAAAAGCTATTATATAAGACAATCAATTTACAGAAAAAGAAAATCGGTGATAAAAGTAAGCGATTAAATTCCCAATTAAACCACCTAAAATAAACCCAAATAGTACATCCAAAGGATAATGCACCCCAACGTAAATCTGAGCAAACCCAATAGAAATAGCCCAGAAAAGTAAGACAAATCGCCATTTTTTTAATGGTGGGCCTAATACCAAAATGAGGAACATTGCTATAGCAAAATGATTGGCTGCATGTGAAGAGGTAAAACTATAACCACTACCACAAGGTGCTCTTAAAAACACATTCTTCATAAAAGCAGGGTCATTACAAGGGCGAATACGTTCAACCGTTTCTTTGATTAAAAAACTACTGGTAAAATCGCTTGCCGCAACCGTCAATCCTAAAAAAAGGAGTATCCATATACTCTTTTTTCCTACCTTCGTGTATAAAAGGAAAGCAAACAGTAGATAGGCGGGTATCCAAAAATATTTATTCCGCCAATAGGGGAGTAGCCAATCAAAAAAGGTGTTTTGCCAATTTCGATTGATAAGGAGGAAAATAGATTCGTCTAAGTTTAAAATGTATTCCATTAAAGAGTAGTTGGCTGGTAGCACTCCCGATAGCTATCGGGATTATCCTGTCCTGTTCCAAAGTCTTCAGACTTTGTTGCTATATCACCCATTAAAAACAGTTAAAATGTCTTTAGTAATCTAGTATAGATTACTAACCTTCACAAAAATATTCGCTTTCACCCATAAAAAAGCATCTAACCTATTTAAAATAAAAACATGAGACTTTTATTGACCTTATTGACCACGATTAGCATTTTTCTATCACTTACTGCCCAAGTGACACCCCTTCCACTTGCACATTCCCACAATGATTATAACCGTAAAAATCCATTAAAAGATGCTTTGGCGAATGGATTTACCAGTGTGGAAGCGGATGTGCTTTACATTTATGGCAAATTATACGTGGGACATAACATGCCCAATAAAAAAAGGCATCAACTAAAAACCTTAACCAAGCAATATTTAAAACCTTTGTATAAACAATTTAAATACAATGGTGGTGAAATTTACAAAGGTTATGAAGGAGATTTTTATTTATGGATTGATATCAAATTTGAAGCGGGGAGGTCTTATAAGGCGCTACGAGAACGCTTATATCCTTTTCGAGAAATGTTGACCTATTATGAAAATGGGAAATTACACCAAGGAAAAGTGATGGTGATTCTTTCAGGCGACCGACCTTTTCGACAATTATTATTTGATGACCTACAATTGATGACTTTGGATGGTAGGCCGGGAGATTTAGATAAAAACTATGCGACTAAATTAATGCCTTTTATTAGTGAGCATGCAGGCAAGATTTGTCAAGTTACGAACTATGATGATGTGGGCAAAGCGGAAATTCAACGCATTTATGAATTTGCTGCCAAAGCTAAAGCCCAAGGGAAGAAGGTAAGATTATGGGCAACCCCAGAGCGGGAGGAACTATGGGACGAGTTGGTAAAAGCGGAAGTTGGCTTGATAAATACGGATGATTTGGGGCGGCTGCGGCGATATTTGATGAAGCAGTAAGACTTCACAATTGAGTCCCTTCATTATATTGTTTGATTATTTGAGGAACTTGAGCAAAAGTACTTTGTTCTAGCATGGACAATAAGTTAGGGTAATCTTTAAACACCCTACCCAATATACGTTGATAAGTAGAAGAAGAAATGGGAAAAAATCCATGGGCTTCACTTTCCATAAAATAGAGGTATCGAAGTTTCTTATTATCAAAAACGTACTTATCATCAAATTTGTATAAATTGTTTTTTCCTTCCACCATTATTTCTACAAAAAAAGAGGCTTTGCCTGATGGGCTTTTCATAGACTTGAACCTATGGTATTGTTTTTCTCTAAAAATGCCAAAACTTTGAATGGTCGAGGGATGGTAATCCAAATTCATTTTTTTGTACTTAAAGGAAATAGGTTCACGTCCCAGTTCCACTTGTATTCTGCCGAAGAGCGTATCTTGTTGTAGCGTCAAAATATAATCTTTGTTAGTTTGGCTAAAAGCAAAAGAGTGCAGGCAGCAAAAAAGAAGGCAATAGAAAATTCTTATTTTCATAACGGGAATATTATTTGTAGGCTAAAGTAACCATTTAAGAACAAATCTTAGAACTTAATATAATATTTTTAACTAAAAAAGGCAAGTTTTTAAACTTAACTTGACAACTATAGAAATACTTATGGAATAATGCCTATTATCAAAATCCAAGTTAAAATCTTAATAGCAGATTTTCCTACACATTGAGCTACCATTATTAATATTTGTCTTGAGGAAGGCGTTGCCAAATTGGTTTAGGAATGATGAATTAATAAATTGCGTTTTTATGCGCCGTTACCTGACGGCAGAGGCAGGTTTTTTCTTTATACAAGGCATGAACCCGTACGGGTGAACCACGAGTGGATGGGTTGCTCTCAGGGATAGCCTAGCTATCACGAGGCTTTTTAACGCTGTAGTTTACACACAAAAAAAATAATCTACTTATAAACCAAAGAAACCACCAATTTCAAATCGGCCTCATTCAATTTCGCTTCCCATTCAGTATCTTCCCGTTCGCCTCTATTGACATAAAAATTTCCTTCTTTAATAAAATCATTTCTTTTAACATAATGGCTAAAATCAAGCGATGGTTTTGATAACCTAAAAACAGAAACCTTCGTATTTTCCTTTGCTTTAATTTCACAAGTCACTTCATCAACAGCAGGAATATTAATACCTGTCCGTACTTCAATGTTGTCAATATTAAAACGCTCACAATCGGTCCGATTATAAATGTGTTGGGTGAGCATTTTACAACCCAAAAAAGGAAGAAGCAAAATAAATAGCCCAATTAACAATGGTTTAAAAGTGGTTTTCATAAGCTATGTAATTTAGAGATATTAATTTTCATCCTTTCAAAATATATATGATGAAGATAAAGAATTACCCCACTAAATCCTACAACAATTCCCTAAATTACCGACTATTTCCTATTTTGCACCCAAATACCACGATTTTCCTAATTAAATCCTATCAAAAAATATGAAATCGGCCTTAACTACACTATTGCTATTAGTAGCAATCACTTTCACAAATGCCCAAAATGCTTCCGTTTTAGAACCAATCGATGTTTTTGATTTAGAATATGCATCCGACCCACAGATTTCACCGAATGGTGGACAAGTGGTCTACGTCCGCAATTTCAAGGACATTATGACGGATAAAAATCGCTCCAATTTATGGATAATTGATGCAGGTGGCGGGAATCATCGCCCTTTAACAACAGGCATGGAAAATGACCGTTCGCCAAGATGGTCGCCAGACGGCAAGCAATTATTATATGTCTCTTCCAAAGAAGAAAGTTCGCAATTATACTTGCGATGGATGGACAATGGGATGGAAGCCAGAATTTCTAATTTAGCGAGTTCGCCAAGTGGAATTGCTTGGTCGCCAGATGGGAAATGGATAGCATTTACGATGTTTGCGGATGGGAAATCCCCTTCTTTAGTGAGTTTGCCTGCCAAGCCAAAGGGAGCAAAATGGAATGCGCCACCGAAATACATCGAAAAGATGAAGTTCAAAGCGGATGGCTCTCCGAATATGTTACCGGATGGTAATCGACACATATTTGTCTTGTCGGCAGAAGGTGGAACACCTCGACAAATTACAGAGGGAAATCATAATTATGGAAGTATTTCTTGGAGTCCAGATAGTAAATCTATTTTGGCTTCTGCCAACTTGCAAAACAATTGGGAATATACGCCAAGCGATAATGAAGTGCATGAAATTGAGGTAGCAACAGGCGATTTGAAAACCTTGACCTCTAGAATTGGTCCTGACAATGCAGTGGGCTATTCTCCGAATGGTAAAAAAATTGCCTATACCGGTTTTGATGATAAATTATTGGGGCTGCAATTAAGCCAAATCTATGTCATGGACAGAGACGGTAAAAACAGTAAATCTTTGACCGCTGATTTAGATAGAAGTGTAGAAAATGTGATTTGGAGTAGTGACGGTAGAGGCTTGTATTTTCAATACCATGACAAAGGAAATTCCAAAGTAGCTTATGTAGATTTGAATGGAACGATATCCGTATTGGCGAATGATGTAGGAGGTTTATCATTGGGTCGCCCATACAGCGGTGGGCAATTCAGCATCTCTAAAAATGATGTATACGCATTCACGCATAGTACGCCCGACCATCCTGCAGATGTAGCGGTAGGGCGTCGAGGTGGCAGTGTTACTCGCTTGACCCGCTTGAACGATGATTTATTTAGCCATAAAGAACTAGGAGAAGTGGAGGAAATATGGGTAAAATCTTCTTTTGATGGAACAGATATTCAAGGTTGGATATGTAAACCACCAAATTTCGACCCAACAAAAAAGTATCCGCTAATTTTAGAAATTCATGGTGGTCCATTTGCGAATTATGGAGACCGTTTTTCTGCGGAGGTACAATTGTATGCAGCGGCAGGATATGTGGTTTTATACACTAATCCAAGAGGTAGTACGAGTTATGGAGCAGATTTTGGTAACTTAATCCACCATAATTACCCCAACAACGATTATGATGATTTGATGTCTTGTGTTGATGGCGTCATTGCAAAAGGATATGTAGATGAGGAGAATTTGTTTGTAACGGGCGGCAGTGGTGGCGGAGTTTTGACGAGTTGGATAGTAGGAAAAACAGACCGATTTCGAGCAGCGGTAGTAGCAAAGCCAGTTATCAATTGGACCAGTTTTGTATTGCATGCAGACAATCCTGCTTTTTTCGCAAAGTATTGGATGGGGGGCATGCCTTGGGAAGAAGGGATGCAAGAAAAATACTGGGCGCGTTCGCCTTTATCTTTAGTTGGGAATGTAGTGACCCCAACAATGTTATTAACAGGAGAACAAGACTATCGAACACCAATGTCAGAAACGGTTCAATATTACACCGCATTGAAACTAAGAAAAATACAAACAGCTTTAGTCCGAATTCAAAATTCTGGTCATGGTATAGCGAATACGCCTAGTAACTTGATGTCGAAAGTAGCTTATGTATTGGGATGGTTTGAGGATTATAAGGCGGAGTAATCATAAATCAGAATTCATGCAGAATTTATACATCTTACATCATAAACCCGCCTGACTGGAACGGGCAGGTCTATCTAGAGAGTAGAATGTTTTTCTATTCCCTTAATTCAAAACGTAATAGGTTTATGATGTAAGATTTTGGGCAGCCTAATTAAATACAAAAAAAAGAGGGTTACGCTCTTGCCGCGTAACCCCTTGAAACTCTCACTAGTTTTAATGAAACTAAAAGTCAACGTATGATTCTTTAGTTTTCAAATGGTTGAAAATGAAGGAATATAGTAAAAAACTATAATGCTATAAATATAAGAAAATATTTACAGGAATGCTTTAAATATTTCTTAAATTTTTAAGAACTTTCAATAAAAAAGTTCAATTATTTGTATCTTAATGATGGTAACGGTTTCTCAAGGTATTGTCTGATTGGAGGGGATAAATAGTATACATAAGAAATCGTGCCAAAGATTCTTTTTTTGTATAAAATATTTAAAAAAATATAAATTGTTTTTAAAAATATTTATTTTCCTTTAGAATTTAGGTTTGTGCCTAAATCTGGATTAGAACTAAATTCCTTGAGATACTGTTTATACTGAACGGGAATATTTTACAATTATTCTACGGAACGGTAATTGTTTTTAAGTATTTTTGTAGAAGAATTCTAGAAAAATTAAAATTATCAAAACGGCAAGAATTTTATTTTCTGCCAGTAACAAATATTTTATGAGCGAAATCAAAGAAGCAGTTGGATTACAGCCCTTAACTTTAACGGACGGGGCAGTAAAAGAATTAAAAAAAATAATGGAAGCACAGAATATTTCTGATGACCATGGCTTGCGTATTGGCGTGAAAGGAGGCGGTTGTTCAGGCTTCTCTTATTCTATGGGATTTGATGTTAAAAAGGAGAAGGACCAAGAATATTTAATCAACGGAGTTAAAGTATATATGGAAAAAGCCCATGGTATTTATCTTTTAGGGATGGAAATTGACTGGGAAGATGGCCTTAACAACAGAGGTTTCTCTTTCAACAATCCTAATGCAACGGATACTTGTGGATGCGGCACTTCTTTTTCTGCTTAGAATATTGACTGGAAAGCGGAGGGGTAGAAAGGTCGAAAGACTTAAAAACTTGTCCGCTTTTTAGTTTTGCTGACCTTTTACCTTCCAATTTTACCTCTTCGGTTATTCATTCTAGTATTTTTATAATAATCCTTCCTGATTTATAACTCATCACTCACTACTAACAACTCTCCACCAACAACTATTTTGTCACTTTTTTACTAATAAATATAAGCTTATTCTTTATAGATGAATAAATTTTAGTAACTTTGTGCAATATTTATATAGAAAAATAAGCAATTAATGAATAGTTTAGTTACTCAACGTTTTGTAAAATGTATCAATCAACTTAAATCAGATGGAGTAGTTCGTTCCATGCGGCAATTTGCGATGTCGGTAGATTACTTACCACAAAGTTTGAGTGAGATATTAAAAGAGCGAAGAGATGTAACGATTGAATTATTGCGAAAATCAGTAGAGGCTTATAAAATGAATCCTGTATATATATATACGGGTAAAGGACCGCTTTTCATGACCGATGAAGATAATAAGAACCTACGGGTTTTGACCATCGTAACAAATTCGCAAGATGACGAACGAATCGTCCATGTCCCCGGTCCAGCCCAGACCGCCTATGCGAGTGAATTATCCAAACCGTCTTTTATTCAAGACTTACCTTCTTTCACCCTACCTGACTATAAATATAAAGTGGGGACCCATCGGTCATTTGATGTAACAGGGGATGGTATGGAGACGACTCTATTTGAAGGAGACAAAGTAATATGTAGTTTTTTAGAACCAACCTTATGGGAGACATCCATCAAAAATAGCTTTGTCTATGTCATAGTCACTCGTGGAGATATATTGGTAAAAAGAGTGTATAATTATTTGAAAGATGAAAAAGCGATAGAACTACATTCTGATAATTCATTTTATGAACCCTATAGACTGAGTTTAGGAGATATTAGAGAGATATGGTATGTGCGCGCCAAGATTAGTCCTTTCCTTCCGTCGCCTCAAAACATATCTAATATTTTGAGAGAAGAAATGCAGGAATTGCGCAAACAATTGGGGAACCAAAATCGAATGATAGAATTGTTGAATGAAACGATGGAAAAATTAGTGGACAAGTCAAAATAATAAGAACGGGATTCCAGTCATCGGGTATTTCTTAAATTAGAAGAGAAATGGATTTTCATCAAAAAACAAATGAAAATTTTCTAATATACCTATATTTTAAAGAAAATTTCAATAAGTATTAAGATATTTAAAATAAATAGACATTAATTTTTTTTAGTAAAATAAGTTGACTACCTTTAACAAACTACCTTTAAACAATCAGCTCACATAATCAGAACACCTTAATTTTAACTTTTTAGAAAAAAAAGCTTGTCAAATTGAAAAAAAAGTACTAAAAATTATTTTTTTTTCATTTTTTTCCTAGATTTGCAAACTTTTTTGATTAAAGTACAGTTAGAATATATAGGAATTACTCTTTAGAACACTCTAATCTTCCCATGAACAAAAGTGTTATTCTAACACACCTACAAAATTAAAGCCTTGTTGGGCTATATCTATTCTAAGCAAACAATACAAAGAGAAAGGAAAAAGTATTTTAACAAAATTTTATTAGAAATATATAAAGTTATTGTTTTCCGATAAGTTTTGGGAATTGTAACATTTTATATGATGAGATTTTAAATTCTTACCCATCGAGAATCAATCATTTTAGGCTAATAATAGCAATTCAATGATTATTAACGACATAATAAGAAAAAATACAATATATCAAAGGTCAATCTGGTTACATATCAGTGACTCTACTTGCAAAATTTCGTCTTAGAATAAAAATTAATTTAAAACAAAATATAATATAAAAGTATGCGTGCGTTAGTTATTACCAATACGATTACTAGGAGAGACGAAAAGTCTCTAGAAAAGTACTTCAATGAAATTTCGAAGTATGAAGTACTTAGCCCCGAGCAGGAGTTGGAGTTATTCCAGAAGATAAAAACTGGCGACAAAGATTCGATACAAGCTATCGTGAATCACAATTTACGTTTCGTAGTATCTGTATCTAAGCAATACCAAAATTTGGGATTGTCTTTAGGAGATTTGATTAATGAAGGTAATCTAGGATTAATCAAAGCAGCAGAAAGATTTGATGAGACCAAAGGATTCAAGTTTATCTCTTACGCAGTATGGTGGATTAGACAGTCAATTTTACAAGCCTTGAACGAAAAGTCAAGAAAAATCAGATTGCCTTTGAATCATCAATCAAATGTATCAAAGATTATTTCTAAGCGTACGGAACTTTTACAAATAATGGAAAGAGAACCAACCTTGGAAGAAATTGCTGAGGAAACTGGTTTTTCTGAAGAGGTTGTAAAGAAAAGCTTGGAGTCTTACAAGAAGTGTCGGTCATTAGATGCACCGATTGACGAAGATGGAGATTCTTCCTTAGGAGGATTGATGGAAGACCACCAGATAGAAAGACCGGATACAAATTTAGCATATAGAGAATCAGTGAGCATTCAAGCATCTCAACTATTGAACTCACTTCCACCAAGAGAAGCTTCTGTATTGAAGTTGTTTTTTGGCATCGACAGAAAATATCCAATGAACTTAGGAGACATTAGTGACCAGATGGGAATCAGCAGAGAAAGAGTTCGTCAGATTAAAGATAGAGGATTAGATATGTTGAGAATGGCTTCAAAGAAAATGGAAGTTGATTTCAGCTTAAACTAATATGTAAGAAATACAAGATAACGGAACAAGTTATTAATCTAAAGGTTATTATATAGAGAGGATGTTTTTAAAGCAACAAACTACTTTATAATAACCTTTATTTTTTTTGTACCTTTACTTTTTTAATAATCAAAAATAAAATTTATGGGCGGTCGTAGTATCAAAGTCAAAGTTGTTAAAGAGACATCAAAAAGTGTAACTGTAGAGATTGTTAGTCTCAATCGAAAAATGCCCGTACCAAAGGCAGTTTTTGAAGAGCGTGTAGAAAATGGAGAGTACACCGTTTTAAACCCAGAAGCATTAAAAGCCAACCAAGAAGACTAATAAAAGATTCGTTCTTTAAAAAGATATAGGCGCCTCAAGCAATTCATTGTTTGGGGCGTTTTACGTTTTATTATCAAATATTTTATGCTTTCCTAATATTTTCTCATATTTAGGTTTGACTTACAAAACGAAAATCAATATTTATGAATACTAGAAAAGTATTATTCTGGTCACTCACCGTTTCTCTAGGTGGCTTTTTATTCGGTTTTGACACAGCAGTGATTTCTGGAGCTGAACAATCCATTCAAAAATTATGGAATTTAAGTGCAGGGGAATTAGGGATTACCGTTGGTTCAGCAATTTTTGGCACCATCTTCGGTGCTTTGTTTGGCGGAATTCCTACGGATGCATTAGGCCGTAAAAAGACCCTCTTTTGGATAGGTATTTTGTTTTTACTATCCGCCCTAGGTTCTGCTTTTGCACCAGATAATATCACGTTGATGATTGCTAGAATAATCGGTGGAATTGGAATTGGGGCCTCTTCTGTAGCCGCACCTGTATATATTTCTGAAATTGCACCAAAGGAAAAGCGAGGACAACTAACGGCACTATTTCAGTTTAATTTGGTCTTTGGTATTTTAGTGGCTTTTATCACCAATTATTATATCAACAAAATGGGTGTTGGTGGCGAAAATGCTTGGCGATGGATGTTAGGGATAGAAGCAATTCCTGCTTTCTTATTTATATTAATGATGTTAAAAGTGCCTCGCAGTCCAAGATGGCTAGTTGTAAAGGAAGGGAATATAGCCGAAGCTAAGACCGTTTTAGCAGCTATTAACCCAAATACCGTTGAAGCTTCTTTGGCGGAGATACAAGCTTCTGATGTAACGCAGGGCGCAAGTATCGGAGAGTTCTTTTCTGGAAAATATAGTTTGCCCATCCTTTTGGCCTTTTTATTGGCTTTTTTCAACCAAGCTTCAGGCATCAATGCTATTATTTATTATGCACCACGGATTTTTGAGGCGGCAGGGATGGATGCTTCAAGTGGGTTATTACAAACCATTGGTATTGGCGCTGTCAATCTAATTTTTACGATGTTGGGTTTATACCTAATTGATAAAGCAGGTCGAAAAACATTGATGATAATTGGTTCAATTGGTTATATCATTTCTTTAGCAATGATGTCTTCTTCCTTCTTTCAAGATTCGCTTAGCGGCTTAAGTTTCTGGGTTTTTGCATTTATTGCTTCTCATGCAATCGGACAAGGAGCGGTCATCTGGGTCTTTATTTCCGAAATTTTCCCGAATGAAGTAAGAGGTACTGGAATGGCATGGGGGAGTGGGACACACTGGGTTTTCGCTTGGTTAATTACAACTATCTTCCCGTATTTCCAAAATACTTATGGAGGAGGAAAAATATTTGCCTTCTTTGCTTTTATGATGGTCATTCAATTAATTTGGGTATGGCGGATGATGCCAGAGACAAAAGGGGTTTCTTTAGAAGATTTACAAAAACGATTGGCGCCTAAGGCTTGATAATTAAAACAGGATATTGGTTTTTTTTATCACATAGCCACAATAGTATTTTCACATAGTGAACATAGTTTTATTATACTCTACCTTACAAAAAATCGGTTCACCCTCAAAACTCCCTCACTTTTCGCCGCGCAGCGGAGTGTAAATTAATTTTAGTAGGGTAGATATGTGCCTTTAACTATGTGGCAAAATTGTTAACCTACGTTATTTAAGCACATCCTTAAGTCTATCAATCAGTATATTTGTATAAAACTAAAAATAAAAAAAATGAAATTGTCTAAAGCAATCTTGCTACTACTTCTGTGCCTCGGTACTCAATTCCTTTTAGCGCAAAGCAAAATCGAAAGAGTAGAGCCACCAAATTGGTGGGTAGATATGAAAAATCCCGACTTACAGTTAATGATTTATGGAGAGAATATTGGAGATTTAAATCCATCGATTAATTATCAAGGTGTTCATATTACGCAAGTTAGAAAAGTGCAAAACGCGAATTACCTATTTTTAGATTTGGTGATAGATGCTACCGCTCGCCCAGGAAACTTCCCCATTACTTTCAAACATCACGACGAAGTAGTCGCTACACATACTTACCAATTATTTCCAAGAGAAAAGAGTGGCGCAGAAATGAAAGGATTTAATAATGAAGATGTGATGTACCTCATCACGCCTGACCGATATGCCAATGGAGACCCGTCCAATGATGAGATAGACGGCATGAGAGAAAAACTGAATCGTTCGAATAAAGGCGGGCGACATGGAGGAGATATTGAAGGCATTCGGACCAGTTTAGACTATTTAGCAGATATGGGTTTTACGGCTATTTGGTTGAACCCTTTATTGGAAAATGATATGGAGGAGTACTCTTATCATGGATACTCCACAACAGATTTTTATAAAGTAGACCCTCGTTTTGGTACCAATGAAGATTATCGTCGATTGAGCAAAGAGGCAAAATCCAAAGGGATTAAGTTGATTATGGATATGATTGTCAATCACTGTGGTTCATTCCACTGGTGGATGAACGATATGCCGATGGATGATTGGATTAATCAATGGCCAACTTATACGGGTACTAATCATAAGAAAACCCTATGGCAGGACCCTTATGCGTCAAAATTGGATAAGAAGATATTTTCAGACGGTTGGTTTGTCGAAACGATGCCCGATATGAATCAGCGGAACCCACTAATGGGAAATTATTTGATTCAAAATAGTATTTGGTGGATAGAATACTTAGGTTTGGCAGGTATTCGGATGGATACCTATCCTTATCCAGACATGGATTATATGACCGAGTGGACCCAAAGAGTGATGGCAGAATATCCTAATTTTAATGTAGTCGGAGAAGAATGGTTTAATGATGCAGCGATTGTTTCTTATTGGCAGCGGGGCAAGCAAAATGCGAATGGATATACTTCTGAATTGCGTAGTTTGATGGATTTTCCATTGCAGACAGCAACGGTTAATGCGGTCAACAAAGAAGAAAGTTGGGGAACTGGTTGGGTAGAACTTTATGAGGCATTAGCAAAAGATTTTCTATATGCAGACCCAACAGAATTGGTCGTGTTTCCTGACAACCACGATATGATGCGGATATTTAGTCAAGTTGGTGGCGATTATGAGAAGTATAAATTAGCCAACGCCTATTTTGCCACAACTAGAGGTGTTCCTCAGTATTACTATGGCACAGAGATTTTGATGGGTGGAGATGGTGACCACGGGATAATTCGTTCTGATTTCCCTGGCGGTTGGAAAGGAGATACCATCAATGCCTACACGGGTGAAGGATTAACGGACCAGCAAAAGGAAGCCCAAAATTGGATGAAAAAATTATTGAACTGGCGAAAAACTGCTTCGGCGATTCATTATGGAAAACTAGTGCATTTTATTCCAAAAGATGGGGTGTATGTATTTTTCCGATATGACGACAATCAGAAGGTGATGGTCATTCTAAATAAAAATAAAGAAGCTTATACTTTAGCAGTAGACCGTTTTACGGAAGTATTAAATGGCGTGACGACAGGCAAAGAGGTGATGAGTGGTCAAACTTTTAATCTGACCAAGGCATTGACGCTTCCAACTATGGGAGCATACATTTTAGAATTGAAATAACAGCTGTACGAAGTTTTATTTTGACATGGAAAGACACGGTTTGAAGTTATGAGTTATTATGTTTTCTTGTAAAAAGGTTATGTTCTGAACTATGATAATAAACTAGCCAGAACTAAGGCAAAGTAAAATAATTAATTAGCCATTTATGAGTTCCTCTTTTTTACTAGCATCCCGTCCGCTATGCGGTTCACCCATACGGGCTTATGTTGAAAATGCCTGCCTCTGCCGGCAGGCAGGCTCGCCATAGCGGTGCT